>DATBBI010000058.1:0-8496 GCA_036271115.1 Trebonia sp. | reverse complement strand
GCCGTACAGGCCGAGCGGGGCGGCGGCCGCCGGGCCGAAGGCGGCCGTGGCCAGGCCCGCGGCGATGGCGAAGTCCCGCATTGACGTGGTGAGCAGGAGAGCGGCCAACACCGGGCGGGGTGCGTGCAGCCCGAGAAGGCGGCCGATCACGGCAGAGCACAGCAGGAACACGACGAGGGCGGCTGCCACTGCGGCATAGCCGGCTGACAGGTGCACCTCGGACGCGATAAGGGCGACAAGGGCGGCGACGGCGGCCAGCGCGACGAGAGAGGCAGCTCGTTGCGCGCGGGGCGTGACGAGCGCTCTAGCGGTAGCCGACCAGGCGCGCCACGCGATGCGCGTGGGTGCCCGTTCCGCGCGGACGCCGGGTGGAGGGGGGGCCGAGGCGCGCGGCGACCGTTCCTCGCGGGTGCCGGGTGGAGGGGGGGCCGAGGCGCGCGGCGACCCTTCCGCGCGGACGCTGGCTGACGGCGGGGCCGAGGCGCGCAGGGCGAGGCCGACGGCAAGCGGCAGCGCCACCACGAGGGCGAGGTTGGCTATGACGCCGCCGGGAGAGAAGCCGGCGTGGCCGGCCTCGAGCACGAGGATCGGGCCGGCGATGGCGACCGCTATAACGGTGGAACCGATCAGCGCGCCGGCCGCGATGGCGGCCTCGCCTCGCGCCATCGCGGTGGTCGCCACTGAGGCGATTTCGCACGGTGCCAGGCCGACCGTGAGCACGCCGTTTCGCAGCGGCCCGGCGGGCACCATGCGCGCGACCGCCCACGACAAGGCGGGCAGCACCGTGGCGCCGATGGCGAGCGCGACGAGCAGGCGCCGCCAGGCGCTAATGGCCCGGCGCAGCGCCGCGGGCTCGATGGTCACCGCGGTGGCGAAGACCAGCACCGCGAGCAGCACGTTGATGCCTTGCCTGGCGGCGAGCCAGGCCAGCGGGCGCGGCACGGACAGCCCGATGACCGCGGCGGCGAGCACCGCTGCTAGTTCGGGGTACCTGGCCAGCAGCGCCCGGAGGTTAGCTGCGGGCCTCACGTCACGCAGGCTGCTATCGCCCTAGCGCAGTCCAGCGCCTCGGTGTGCGTCGTATCCACCTCGACGTCGTAGGTGACGCCCTGGTGGGCCACTTCGGCCTGGGACTCCGCCATGCCGGCGGCCCGGTCGCCTCGCGCGATCTCCCGGCCGACGGCGACCGCGCCGTCGCACCGGACCCCGACCCACAGCACCCGCAGCGCGCCGAGCGCCTGCTGCCACCGCTGCTGGGACGCCGCGCCGCCGAGGAACACGTCATCGACGATGATCCGAGCGCCGGCCTGCACCATCGCTGCGACTCCCGCCATCCACGCTGCCTCCAGCGCCCGGAACTCCGGCCCGATGACAACCGCACCCCCTGGCGGGAACTGGATGCCGGAAGCCGACGTCTGCGCGGAGACGGGCATCGCCTCGATCAGCGTGTCCACCCCGAGGCTCAGCCACGTCTCCGGCAGGATCGCCTGCAGGCACCGGGCGATCCCGGACTTCCCCGAGCTGGATCCGCCGTTGAGGACGATCACCTGAGTGGTCACGTCCGGACCAGGGTGGTGAAGAGGCGGTCTAGTTCGGCGGCGGGGTCGGTGGTGATGCCGCTGTGCACCGGGCCGGGCTGGACGATGGCGGAGCGGGGGGCGGTCAGCCAGCGGAAGCGCTCGCCGAGCGGGCGGTCAGCGAGCGGGCCCTCCGTGCAGGCCCGCTCGAACGCGCCCAGGGCGGCGCGGACGGCGGTCACGTCCGTGTTCGGGTCAATGGCCAGCAGGCGGGCCTCGTCCAGTTCGATCGCGCAGCCTAGGTAGCGGAAGGACTTGGAGTAGACGAGCACCCCGGCGTTGATCGCCTCGCCGCGCTCGACCCGCGGGACCACGCGGATCAAGGCGTACTCGAATACCTCCGTGGGGGTCGGCAGGTGGTTGGGTGGAGTGCTCATGACCTGATTACCTCGGGGACCAGCGGGGCGCGGCGGAGCAGGTGCTCGACGTAGGCGTCGGCGCCGCGCTCGCCGAACCAGTCCGGCGGGACGTCGGCGGTCACCTCGGCGAGCACCGCCTCGGTTACCAGCGGCGCCAGCTTCTCATGCGCGGCCGCGACCTGGGTGGCGCGGCCGCGAAGAACATGCTGGCTGCTGTCGAACGGCTTGGCCGGGTCGGCCTGCCTGCTCCAGTCGTGGTGGAAGTAAAGCGCGGCGCCGTGGTCGATCAGCCAGATGTCGCCGTGCCAGACGAGCAGGTTCGGGTTCCGCCAGGTGCGGTCCACGTTCTGGATCAGCGCGTCGAACCACAGCAGCTCGCTGGCGAACGACTCGTCGGCGGTCCAGCCCAGCGGGTCAAACCCGGCGGAGCCCGGGAGGAAGTCGACGGCGAGGTTCAGCCCCTCGCTGGCGCGCAGCAGGTCCTGGATCTCCTCGTCGGGCTCGCTGGCCGCGATCCTCGGGTCCAGCCAGGCGAGGGCGAGCTCGGGGGTGCGCAGCCCGAGTCGGCGGGCCAGCTCGCCGGCGATGATCTCCGCGACCAGCGCCAGCGAGCCGTGCCCGGCGCCGCGGAACTTCAGCACGTACGTGCCGAGGTTGTCCGCCTCGACGAGGCCGGGCAGGCTGCCGCCCTCGCGCAGCGGGGTCACGTACCCGGTGACGGTGACACGTTCAAGCACGCGCGACACGTTACCGGCCCGGCGCGTCAGACGGGGCTGGGACAATGGCGCGGTGGAGGAAACTGAGCTGCCCGAGCGGCTAGCCGGGCGGGTGATCCCGATCGACCCGTCCGGCCGGGTGCTGCTGTTCCGGTACGACGACCCGCCGCCCAAGGGGCCGCACTGGGCCACCCCGGGCGGCGGCATCGAGGCGGGCGAGGACTACTACACGGCCGCCCGCCGCGAGCTGACCGAGGAGACAGGCTGGACCGACGTCCCTGTGGCGCCCGGCGAGGTGCACCAGGAAAGCACCGTGCAGTGGGCGGGCGGTGGGCGCCGGATGGTGCGCCAGCACGACCATTACTTCGTCGCGCAGGTGACGGTCGCCGAGCGACCGCTCGGCGAGGTCGCCGCCATGCACGTGAGCGACGGGATCCACGAGGCGCGCTGGTGGACGCTCGCCGAGCTGGACGCGACCGAGCAGGCTGTGTATCCCCTAGGGCTCGCGGAGCTGCTCAGGCGGCTCGGACGTAGCGGCCTCGCGGCGGGCCCCGGTCAGGAGCCGGGGACTCCGACCAGCTCGTAGACGAACGACGCAGCGTTGACCGTCCCGACCCCGGTGACCAGGTCATAGCCCGCCCTGGCGGGGTACCCGGCCACGGTGCGCAGCGCGCGCGGCGTGCCCTGGTAGAACGACACGGTGTTGTTGCCCGAGGTCACGTCCACGATCCCGGCCGCCCGGCGGGCGGACAGCGCGTACAGCGCGGGGTTGATCAGGCCGAGCGGATGCCCGGCTACCTGATCGGCGAGCGCGACGATGGCGGCAAACTCCGGGGTGGCCTCGCTGGTGCCGCAGATCAGCGACCAGCCGGGCCGCTGACCGAGGAAGGTGCTGTACACCTCCACCGCGCCGTCGCAGGAGGCGCTCATCGCGATGTCCGGCACGCCGCGCTTGGCGCCCGTCACCGCCTTGACGCCGTTCTGGTAGGACGGGCGGGCGAAGAACTCGGACGTGCCGCCGCCGCTGGCGAACGGGACCGGCGCGGACTGCTGGGCGAAGTACCTGGCCGCCGCGGTGTCGGCGGTGTCGTTCCAGGCCACCGACGTGTACTTGCCGCCCGCCTGGATCAGCCGGGTGCCGCCAACCGCGGTCACCAGCGGGTCGCTGTCCGGCCACGACGTCACCGGGCGCGTGTAGTACGTGTGCTGGTCGAGCCCGTAGTCGGTGGCGCCGCTGTCGCCGGAGGCGGCGAGCACCGTGACGTGGTGGGCGTACGCGTCGCGATAGGCGGCGCGCAGCGGGCTGAGCTGCGCGAGGCTGGCGAACGTCTCCTCGGTGGCGCTGAAGCTCTGGCTGATCACGTCGCCGAGATGGTGATCGATCACGTACTTCTCCGCGGCGACGATCTGCGGGAAGCCGGTCGTTCCCTCCGTCTCCGCGACCGGGGTCTCGGCCAGCAGGATGTTCGCCCCCGGCGCCAGGGCGTGGGCGTACTCCACGTCCAGCGTGGTCTCGCTCGCCCAGCCGGCCATGTCGTGGGCGCTGGGGTTGAACGCCGGGATCTTCCCGGCCGGGGCAATGATCGTGAACGAGGGCGGCGCGGGGTAGCCGAACTGCTTGTCGAACGCGGCCAGGTCCTGCCTGATCGTCGGGGATCCGAACGAGTCGACGATGACGATCGTCTGTCCCTTGCCAGTGATGCCCTTGCCGTACAGCGGCGGCAGGTTGTACGCCGCCCTGACCTGGCCGGGCTGGTAGCACGCGATGCCGTAGGCGCGCTCGCACTGGGCGGTGGTCGGCGGCCCGGCCTGCTTGGGGACGGCGACCCGCATGACTCCCGGCGTGATCGACACGCGCGGCGCCTGCCGGTGGGCCGAGGTTTTCGCCGGTGCGGGGGCGGCGGTTGTGGCGGGGACGGCGGCCACGATCGCCGCGACCGCGGCGGCGACGAGCGCGACCACGCAGGCCGGCAGCCCCGCGGTCCATGCTCTACGCATCGCGGCTCTCGGCCTCCAGGGTGTCCATGTGCTAGTTATCGGGCCAAACCCGGCCACGTCCGTTACGCAGTGATATCAACTGTATTCCAGCCTGTAACGGCGCCAGGGTGGGGCTGGAAGTCGAAGCGAATGCCGTCGGCACCCAGCGCCACCAGGCTCAGCGACGTGCTGCCCCAGACCCGGCCGTCCGGCAGGTCGCGGCGGGCGACGATCGCGCGCGGGTCGCCGGGATCGAGTCCGTCGCCTGCCGCCAGCCTCAGCCACTCGCCCCAGGCCCGCTCCGGCGGCAGCTCGGGGTCGCCTGTGGGGCGGGCGGCCGCGAACTTCGGCCCGAAGTGGCGGGCCTTCGGCTCGGTGACCGGATCCGCCGGATATGCGTGGCCCGCGTTGGTCAGCACGTGCGTGCCGGGCTCAAGGTTCCTGGCCGCCGGGCGGTCGCCGTCCCAGCTCAGCATCAGCACCGCGTCCATGTCCGCGCAGACCAGGTGGAACGGGTCGTAGGCGGCGAGGGCCGCCGGGTCATCGGCGAGCTCCTTCAGCACCCCGGCGCCGTCGGCGGCGGCGCGCAGCGGCAGCTCTCCCCTGCTGCGGCGGTGGGCCACGTCGGCCTGCGTGCCCCTGCCGTTGAGCAGGCACGCGACCCGCGGCACGTCCGGATGGACGGCCAGCCAGGTGCCGCCGGCCTGCTCGTCGAGGCCGCCGAGCAGCGGCGAGCCCGGCCAGTGCCTGGCCGGCGGCAGCCACGGCCGGTCCTTCAGCTCGTCCCTGGCGCCAAGCAGCAATAGCGGCACACGCTCCCCCGGCTCAAAGCTCAGGACCACGGTGCACACCCATCCATCATTACTTGATTCCCACCCAAAGCGGAATATGAGGCAGCATGGAAGAGTGATGCGCGCGGAACTGGAGACGGCTGAGCCGGGGAGCCAGCCGCGCACGTTCGGGATGATGGTTGACCTTTTTCACGGCGGCGACGTCGTCGTCCTGAGCGGCGCGGGGCTGTCGACAGAATCCGGCATTCCGGACTACCGGGGGCCCAGCGGGCTGGCGCGGCGCGGGCAGCCGATGACCTACCAGGCGTTCACCGGGAGCGCGGCGGCGCGGCAGCGGTACTGGGCGCGCAGCCATCTGGGCTGGCGGCACATCGCCGGGGCGGCGCCGAACGCCGGGCACCTGGCGGTGGCGGCGCTCGACCGGCACGGGCTGCTGCGCGGGATCATCACGCAGAACGTGGACGGGCTGCACCAGGCGGCGGGCGCCCGCGCCGTGACCGAGCTGCACGGCAGCCTGCACCGGGTGGTGTGCCTGTCGTGCTGGCGGCGCACCCCGCGGACGGCGCTTGACGAGCGGCTGCGGGCCGCGAACCCGGCGTGGCCGACCCGGGGGGGAAATGGGGGGGCGGGCAGCCCCCCCATTGGAGGGGCGCTGGCGGCGGACGCGGCGGTCAACCCGGACGGGGACGTGGCGCTCGAGGAGACCGGCGGGTTCGCGGTCGCCGACTGCGAGCAGTGCGGCGGGGTGCTGAAGCCGGACGTGGTGTTCTTCGGCGAGAACGTGCCCAAGCCGCGCGTTGCCTCCTGCTATGACCTGGTCGCGGGCGCGTCCGGGCTGGTGGTCCTCGGGTCGTCGCTGACCGTCATGTCCGGGTTCCGGTACGTGCGGCACGCGGCCTCGCTCGGCATCCCGGTAGTGATCGCGAACCAGGGCGAGACACGCGGCGACGTTCTCGCCGCCGCCACGATCGACGCGCCGCTCGGCGCCACGCTGACCGCGGCGGTCGGGGAACTCGGGCTGGCCGGCTGAGCTGACTCAGCTCATGCGGTATATGTGGCGGTCATGAGCTACGTGCCGGAGAGTTCGGGCGAGGCCATCGCGCTCGCCGTTGACGGGTGCCGCGCGCTGAGCGCGGCCGGGCAGTCCGACATGGTCTGGGGGCATCCGGGCGTCCGCGACCCCGGCGGGCGCGGGGTGTGGATGAAGTGCTCGGGCTGGGGGTTCGAGGAGGTCGACGCCGGCCGGATCGTGCTGGTCAGCCCGGACGGCGAGGTGCTGGCGGGCGAAGGGCCGCGGCACATCGAGTACCCGATCCACACCGAGATCATGGCCGCCAGGCCGGACGTGGGCGCGGTCGTGCACACGCATTCGGCGTCGGCTAACGCGTTCTCGGCGCTGGACGCGCCGCTGCTGCCGCTCGACCACGCCGGGTCGCTGTTCTGCTATCCGGAAATCCCGCGGTTCGCGCAGACCGGCGGGCTGATCAAGAACCGTTCGCTGGGCGCCGCGCTCGCCGCGACCCTCGGCGACGCGGTCGCGTGCCTGCTGCCGCAGCACGGCATCGTCACGGTCGGCGCGGACATGCCCGCGGCGATCATGACCGCCGTGCTGCTCGACCGGGCCTGCCGGACGCAGCTCACCGCGATGGCGGCGGGGCCGGTGCGGCGCTGGGGCGACGAGGAGGACACCGTGGCTAAGCGCGCCGACGTGTGGTCCGCCAAGCAGCTGCTGGCCGGGTACGAGTACCTGATCCGGCGGGCGGGCTAGCCCACAGCGGGGGTTGTGGGCTAGCCCGGTCTATCCGGCCGCGGGGACCTCGTGCCAGAAGCCGCCGTTGAGGTTGATGTCGTTGCCGTTCGCCTGGCCGGGGGCGGTGTCGCCGATGTAGGTGTACAGCGGGTGGCCGGCGTAGGTGACCTGGATGGAGCCGTCCGTGCGCGCGATGGTCGCGACCTTGCTGAGCGTGACGCCAGGTCCGGCCGCCGGGTTCCCGATGACCGGCGGCCAGTAGGCGGCGCATGTTCCGTAGCAGACTGACTTGGACGGCGTGTCCGGCGCGAACCAGTACAGCGTGCGGCCGCTGCTATTGGTCAGCACGGACACGCCGCCGATCGTGGTGGTGCGCAGCGCGGCGGTGCCGCCGGCGGTCGCCGGGACCGCCTGGCCTGAGCTCGCGGTCGCGACCGACACGGCGAACACCACGGCCGCGGCGGCGGTCAGGACGGAGACGACCGGAGCCGCCAGCGAACGCACCGGGGCCAGGCGCCCGGGCCACTGCGGTTCAAGGACGAGCACCGCGAGGCCGAGGAGCACGCCGAAGGCGGCGATCTCGATGATGCCCGCGACCGTGCCCGCGGTGGTGCGGATTTCGTGGAAGCCGAACAGCCCCACCCACAGGGAGAGCAGGTAGCCGCCGAGGGTGGCGATGGCGTAGCCGGCGCCGACAGCGGCGATCGAAGCGTCGACAGCGGGCCGACGGGTTAGCGGGATGAACGGCGCGGCCAGGATGGCGAGCGCTAGCGCGAAGCCCACGATGACCTGGAACAAGAACAACGGACCGATCGTCGGGATCGTCCGGAAGCCGGTCAGGTACAGGTCCAGGTGGATCGCCGCCGTGGCGACGAGCAAGCCCGCTCCAGTCAGCCGGAGGAGCCATCGTAGGGGCGTCGTGCGCATAGTTAATACTACGAATGACGGCCGGCGACGGATTGGAAGAAACGCGGTGGGATTGGAGTCAGGGGAGGACGTTCGGACTAAATTTCTTTAAAGAAGTCCTGAAGAGCCGTGGTCGTCTCCGCAGGCACCTCCTCGGGGAGGTAGTGGCCGCAGGGCAGCGAGCAGCCATCGACCTTGACCGCGTACTGCTGCCAGATCGCCAGCACGTCGTCGTAGTGGCGGCCGACGAAGCCGTGCTCGCCCCATAGCGCGAGCAGCGGCGCGGTCACCTTCTCGCCGCGGGCGGCGGACGCGTCGTCGTCATTCAGGTCGACGGTGGCGGCGGCGCGGTAGTCCTCGCACGAGGCGTGGATCGCGGCCGGGTCGCGGAAGCACCGTACGTACTCGTCCAGGGCTTTG
>DATBBI010000057.1:0-3576 GCA_036271115.1 Trebonia sp. | reverse complement strand
CCAGCGCATCCGCCTGTTGTTCGGTCATCCCGGGGTCGGTCAGCACCGCGTCCTGGCTGCCGTAGATCAGCGTGCTGGCCATCGGGGAGAACCGCTTCGGCTCCCCGTCGGGAAGAAAGCCGTCCTGCGGCGGCGGCTCGTTGACGAACACGTCGTAGCCGAAATTTGCGGTGGTGCTCATGTCGACCTCCGTAGGTGGGTGTTCTCCACGATCCCCCTTCCGTGCGGGGCGTCGGCTGGCAGCTCACCACGGGAGCTGACACCGAGCTTGGCGAACACCTTGCGCAGGTGCCACTCGACCGTCCGGGCGCTGATGAAGAGCTGGGCCGCGATCTCCGCATTCGACAGGCCGTCGGAGGCCAGCCGCGCGATGAGCGTCTCCTGCGGTGTGAGCTGATCCGGGCTCTCAACGGTGCGCCTGCGTACGGTCGCGCCGGTGGCCAGCAGTTCGCGGCGAGTCCGCTCGGCGAACCCCTCCATCCTCATCGCGGTGAACATGTCGTAGGCGAGGGTCAGCTCGGTGCGTGCGTCGGTTCGGCGGTTCTCCCGCCGGAGCCACTCCCCGTACAGCAGGTGAGCGCGGGCAAGCTCGGCGCGCACCCGGGCCCGGCCGAGATGCTCGATGGCGTCACGGAACCCGGGCTCGGCGTTTGTGCTCAGCAGGGCACGTGACCGGGCCTCGATGCCGAGAGCCCAGTCCGTTCGGCACGCCTGGGCCTTCCTGGTCAGCCGGTCGAGGGCGGCCTCGGCCAGATCGGGCCTCCCGGCTCGTGCCGCGGACTCGATCAGTTCCGCCAGGCTCCAGTTGTGGGCCACCATCTCGGCCGGGTCCGCGCAGGCGCCCCGAGCGGCGGTCAGCGCCTCGTCGTACTCACCGAGGCCGTTGCACAGGACGGCGTGCGAGTACTCGCAGATGGCGACCCCGACGCCCTCGCCGCGGGAGGTTGCCTCACGCATCGTGGCTTCGATCAGGTCTCTGGCCTCGCGTGCCTGGCCCTGCCACGAATACAGGATCAGCGCGCCGTACGGCGCCTCGGCGATCCCCGCCGCCTGCAGTACCGACCGTGCTTCCGCGGCCAGCGAGGTGGCCGCGGCGATCTCACCGCAGAACACGAGGATGGGCGTGTGCGAGCCGAGGGCGAGCGGCAGTTCGCTGAGCGCGCCCGTCTTCCTGGCGACCTGAAGGTGACGCTCCGACAGGACGTACGCACTGTCGTCGTCCCACAGTTCGAGGGCGAGCACGCACCCCTGCCACAGCCAGCGCAGCGTCTCCCCCGCCGGGTTCGCGTCGCGGCGCAGCCTGGCCAGGGCGTTCCTGCCCGCGGGCACGGCCGCGGCGTAGTCCTCGGTGAGCGCGACAAAGGCGTCCAGCAGCACGTCGCCCGGCGTCGCTTCGTCGCCCGCCGGGCGCGGCGCGGATCGGGCGGCCCGCGCCACCTCGGCGGTGCCGACCCCGTCGTTGAGCCGGGCCGCGAACTGGGCCGCGGAGAACGCGTCCAGGTAGGTCTGGCGGGTGAGCCCGAGATCGAGGGGCGCCAGACGCTGGGCCGCGGCCAGCAGCAGCAGGGTCGCGTCGTTGCCCCGGCTCGAGGCGAAGGCCATCTGGGCGCTGATCAGATCGGCTTGCGCGCGTTGCAGCTCGTCGACCGGCCCGGCGCGGGCGATGGTGAGCAGGGTGCCCGCAGCGTCGAAGGCGCCGGCCTGAACGCTGGCGGAAGCGGCCGCCAGCGCGCGCCGGGTCCGCGCCGCCGGGAGCGGTGTCAGCTCGGTGGCCCTGGTCAGGAAGGCGGCGGAGGCGGCCAGTCCGGCACGAGCCTGGGCCCGTTCGGCCGATCGCTCTAGTTCGTCCGCCACTTCCTCGTCGGGTCCGGCGGCGGCGCGCGCTCGGTGCCAGGCGCGCCGATCCGGGTCCCGCTGGGCGTCGGTGGCCTGGGCGAGGGCATCGTGCACGCGGTGCCGGTCCTCGGCGGACGCCGTGCGGTAGGCCGCGGACCGGACCAGCGGGTGGGCGAACTCCACGCGCACGTGCACCTGGAGCAGCCCGGCGTCCGCGGCGGGCGCCGCCGCGGCCATCTCGAGGCCGAGCACGTCGGCGGCGCGGCGGAGCAGCACCAGGTCGCCGAGGGGTTCCGCGGCCGCGGTAAGGACCAGCCGCCGGGTATCGGGCGGGAGCAGCTCCAGACGCTGCGCAAAGCTGTGTTCGATCTTGCCGGCCACCGGCCGGCTGCCGGGCAGCCCGTATCCTCCGGCGTGACCCGCCGCCGTCCAGGTGCGCGGCAGCTTGAGCAGAGCCAGGGGATTGCCGTGGCTTTCCGCGATGATCTGGTCGACGATGGCCGCGTCGAGCGGGCCGTGCACGGCGCCCAGCAGCAGCCGCCGTGCGTCGCCGTCCCGGAGGCCGCCGACCGGCAACGCGGGCAGCCCGGCCAGCACGCCGGTTTCGGTCCCCGTGCGGGCCGCGTACACCAGCGCGACCCGCTCGGCCAGCAGGCGGCGGGCCACGAAACCGATGATCTGCGCCGAGGCGTGGTCGAGCCACTGCGCGTCGTCGATGACGCAGGCCAGCGGGCGCTCCTCGGCGGCCTGCGCCACCAGCGTCAGCGTGGCCAGTCCGACCAGGAAGCGGTCCGGTGCCGGACCGGCGCTCAGCCCGAACACCGTGGCGAGCGCGTCACGCTGCGGGGGCGGCAGCTCGTCGAGGCGGTCCAGCAGGGGGGCGCACAGCTGATGCAGGCCGCTGTAGGCCAGCTCCATCTCCGACTCCGCGCCTACGGCCGATAGGACCCCCCAGCCGGCCACCCGATCGGACAGGTAACGCAGCAAGGCGCTCTTGCCTACCCCCGCCTCGCCGCGCAGGACGAGGACGCGACTCGCACCCGCGAGCACGTCGGAGACGAGGTGGTCGAGCGCTTCGCATTCGTCACGACGTCCGACCAACCCGGCCACTACCTGACCTCCAGCGCCCGCTGCAGCTGCCTGCGGGAGCTGACGCCGAGCTTGGTGAACACCTTGCGCAGGTGCCACTCGACCGTCCGGGTGCTGATGAAGAGCTGGGCGCCGATCTCCGCGTTCGACTGGCCATCGCGGGCCAGCCGCGCGATCAGTGTCTCCTGCGCGGTGAGCTGATCCGAGTTCTCGTCGGTGCGCCTGCGTACCTGCTCGCCCGTTGCGACCAGCTCGCGACGGGCCCGCTCGGCGAACGCCTCCATGCCGATCGCGGCGAGCATCTCGTAGGCGGTGCGCAGGTGCTGGCGCGCGTCGAGGCGCCGGCTCTGGCGACGCAGCCACTCGCCGTACAGCAGGTGGGCGCGGGCTAGATCCGGGCGGAGCTGGGTCCGGCCGAGCCGGTCGACCGCCTCCTGGTAGAGGCGTTCGGCCGTTTCGCCCTCGCTGAGCAGCGCCCGGCCGCGCGCCTCGATGCCGAGGGCGAGATCGTTCCCGCTGGGCTGCGTCGTCTCTTCGAGCCGCTGGAGCGCGGCGGCCGCCACGTCGGTGTTCCCGGTGCGGGCGGCGGCCTCGACCAGCTCGGGCACCACCAGGATGGAGACGAACACCTGGGCGTCCCGGGTGGCCTCT
>DATBBI010000056.1:0-1594 GCA_036271115.1 Trebonia sp. | reverse complement strand
GGGATCGCGGCGAGCAGGCCCCGGGTGTAGGGATGGCGGGGCGTGCTGAAGATCTGCTCGGTGGGCGCGACCTCGACGATGCGGCCCAGGTACATGACCGCGACCCGGTCGCACAGGTGCCGCACCACGGCCAGGTTGTGGGATATCAGCAGCAGCGTGAGCCCGAGTTCGTCACGCAGGTTCGCCAGCAGGTTGAGGATGGTGGCCTGCACGCTGACGTCGAGCGCCGATACCGGCTCGTCTGCGACCAGGACGTCGGGACGCAGCGCGAGGGCCCGGGCGATTGCCACCCGCTGCCGCTGGCCGCCGGAGAACTGGCGCGGGTACGAGGACAGGTCTGCCTCGCTCAGCCCGACCAGCGCGAGCAGTTCCGCGCTGAACGTCGCGACCCGGTTCGCGGGTACCACGTGGTGCACCCGCAGCAGCTCGCGCAGCATCCCGCCCACGGTCATCCGAGGGTTCAGCGAGGAGTAGGGGTCCTGAAAGACCATCTGGATACGGCGCCGGTCCGCCCGTGACCGCGAGGCCGGGAGCACCCGGCCGTCGAAACGGATCTCGCCGTGGTTCGTGGGCTGCAGCCCGGCCAGGGCCTGGGCCAGCGTGGACTTACCCGACCCGGACTCGCCGACGAGGGCGAGCGCCTCGCCCCGCCGCATCTCCAGGTCAACCCCGTCGACCGCGCGGAGCAGGTGCTCCTCGCGGCGCATCCGGGCGCCCACCCGCGAGCCGACCGGGAACGACACGGAGACTTCGCGCGCCGAGAGCAGCGGCTCGGCGCCGGCCACGTCGGTCATGGCGTTCACGGCGTTCACGGTGTTCACGGGCGGGCCCGATCTGCCTCGACGGCCTCCAGGGTGCGTTCGTAGTGCAAGCAGGCGGTGGACCGCCCGCCCGGCAGCGGCCGCAGCGGCGTCTCGGACGTCCGGCAGTCGTCCTCGGCGAACGCGCACCGCGGGTGGAACCGGCAGCCGGACGGCGGGCTGACCAGGCTCGGCGGCGAGCCGGGAATCGGCACCAGCGATTCCCGCACGTACTCGAAGTCCGGGGCCGAACGGACCAGCCCGAGCGTGTACGGATGACGCGGATCGAGCAGTACATCGCGGACCTCGCCGCGCTCGACGATCTGCCCGGCGTACATGATCACGACATCGTGACAGACCTGGGCGACCACGGGCAGGTCGTGGGTGACGAACACCAGGCTGACCCCGGATTCGCGGCACAGCTGGGTCAGCAGGCGCAGGATCTGGTCCTGGATGGTCACATCCAGGGCGGTGGTCGGCTCGTCGCACAAGATGATCTCCGGGTCGCAGGACAGTGCGATCGCGATCATCACGCGCTGCCGCATGCCGCCGGAGAACTCGTGCGGGTACGCCCGGAACCGCCGCTCCGGGTCCGGGATGCCCACCCGGCGCATCAGCTCGAGCGCGCGCTCGGCCGCCCGGCGCCGGCTGAGCCCGAGGTGCACCTGCGGACCCTCGGCGATCTGCCAGCCGACCCGCGTCACCGGGTTGAGCGCGCTCATCGGCTCCTGGAAGATCATGGCCATCTTCGGGCCGCGCAGCCGGTTGATGTCGGAGCCGCGCAGCTGCCGCAG
>DATBBI010000055.1:0-21200 GCA_036271115.1 Trebonia sp. | reverse complement strand
GTCGGCCTGGTGGCGGAGATAGCTCTCGACCTCGAACTCCGGCTCGGTGATCGTGTAGCGGATGTCGTCGGCGAACTGCAGCCGCCGGCCGAACTTGGCCTCCAGCGCCATCGCGGACAGGTACGTGATGTGGCCGACCATCCGCGCCACGCCCATGCCCGCGTCGGGCGCGCGGTCCGTGCCGTAGTAGCGGCCGCCCTGCCAGGCCGCGTCGCGCATGATCGAGTCCCGCGCTATCGCATTCCAGGCCACTCCCTGCGGGTGGAGGGCGTGCGTGCTGGCGATCGACACCACGGCGTCGACCTGGCCGGGGAACAGGATCGCCCACTCCAGCGCCTGCATGCCGCCGAGCGAGCCGCCGGCGATGGCCGCGAGTCGTTCGATCCCGAGCACGTCAAGGAACGCGCGCTCGGTGCGCACCATGTCAGCGACGGTGATCACGGGGAAGTCCGGCCCGTACGGCTGGCCTGTGGCCGGGTCGATCGACGACGGCCCTGTCGTGCCGCGGCAGCCGCCGAGCAGGTTCGTGGAGACGACGAAGAAGCGGTCGGTGTCGAATGCCTTGCCCGGGCCGATCATCCCGTCCCACCAGCCGAGCGACTTGCCGGCTGTGCCATCGCGATCCTCGGCCCCGAACCCGTCGCGCGTGCTCTCGCCGGACGGCGTCTTCGCGAAGCCGGCGGCATGAGCGTCGCCGCTGAGGGCGTGGCAGACCAGAATGACGTTGTCGCGCTCAGGCGCGAGAGTGCCGTAGGTTTCGTACGCCACGCGAACCGGGTACAACTCCCGGCCGCAGTCGAGCCGCACCGGCTCAGGCAGGTCGAGGTATTGCGTTTCGACAGTGCCGACTGAGCCGGCCGCGAGCGTCGAGGCTGGCTCCGCCATGGGGCTATGTTAGCTTGCCCTGCTCGGTGTATTGTCAATCAGATCCATGGGGAATATGGACGTGAGGGAAGGTAGTACTCGAAATGACCACAGTTGCCGATAACGGCGTCAACGTACAGGCGCTGCTCGACGCGCGGGAAGCGCTCAAAGCCGCGCCAGAAGCCGCCCAGTTCACCTGGCGGGCGTCCTCGAAGTGGCAGGGTGGTGTCCACACCGACATCACCGTGCAGGACTTCTTCGGCCTTGGCCAGGAGCAGAGCCACCTGGAGGAGGCCACCTTTGTGGCCGACCACCCGGAGATCTTCGCGGCGACGGACAAGGGCATCACGCCGATCGAGTACCTGCTCGTCGGCCTGGCGAGCTGCCTGAGCGCGGGCGTGGCGTCCGTCGCGCAGAACCGGGGCATCCAGCTGCGCTCGGTCGAGGCGATCGTCGAAGGCCATCACGACATCCGGGGCATCCTCGGTGCCGACAGCGACGTCCGTAACGGCTTCAACGACGTCAAGGTGACGTTCAACATCGACGCGGATGCGTCAAAGGAAGACATCGAGGCGCTGGTGGCCCAGTCCCAGAAGCGCTCCGCGGTTTTCGACGCACTGAGTAACCCGACGAACATCACCGTCGAAGTCGCCTGAGGGACAGACAATCGAGCGCATCACCACGGTCGTCATCGGGGCGGGGCACGCGGGCCTTGCCGCAAGCCACTTCCTCAGCGACCGGTCGATCGATCATGTCGTGCTCGAGCGCGGCGAGGTGGCGAACTCCTGGCGGCGCGAACGCTGGGACTCGCTGCGGCTGCTCACTCCCAACTGGCTGAGCCGGCTGCCGGGCCTTCGCTACGAAGGCCCGGACCCGGACGGCTACATGACCGTGGGAGAGGTGACCGAGCTCATCGAGCGGTTCGCCGCGGCCTCGCGCGCTCCGGTCCGGAGCGGCACGAACGTCACGTCGGTGCAGCGCACCGACGACGGCTACCGCGTGACAACGTCCGGCGGCGAGATCCGCTGCCCGACGGTGGTCATCGCGAGCGGCGCCTGCAATCGGCCGTCGGTGCCGCAGTTCGCAGGCGACGTGCCCGCGTCCGTCGAGCAGTTCACGCCGTTCGACTACCGCGATCCCGCGAAGCTCCCCGACGGCGGCGTGCTCGTGGTGGGAGCGTCAGCGACCGGCGTGCAGCTCGCGGCCGAAATCAAGCGGTCGGGCCGGCCGGTCACCCTGTCGGTAGGGGAGCACGTGCGGCTGCCGCGGCTGTATCGCGGCCGCGACGTGCTGTGGTGGATGGACGCCGCGGGCGTGTGGGACCAGCGATACGACGAGCTCGACGACCTCACGCGCGCCAGGCGGCTGCCATCGCCGCAGCTCGTTGGCACCCCCGAGCAGAGCACGCTGGACCTCAACGCGCTCACCGCGCTGGGCGTCGAGCTGGTGGGCCGCTGGGCGATGATCCGCGACGGCCGGGCGCTGTTCTCCGGCGGCCTGCGCAACGTGTTCTCGCTCGCGGACCTCAAGATGAACCGGCTGCTCGACACCTTCGACGAGTGGGCGCTCACCAGCGGGCGTGATGCCGAGTTCGACTCTCCCGAGCGCTTCGCCCCGACCCTGGTGCCCGCCTCGCCCCCGCTCCAGCTCGACCTGGGCAGCCGCGAGATCGCGGCGATTGTCTGGGCGACGGGCTTCCGTCCCGACTACGGCTGGCTTGACGTCCCTGTGGTCGACGCGAAGGGCCACCTGCGGCACGACGGGGGTGTCGTCGACAGCCCGGGACTGTACGCGCTCGGGCTTCCCGTGCTGCGGCGGCGCAGGTCCACGTTCATCTACGGCATCGAGGACGACGCGCGGGAGGTCATCGACCATCTCGCGCGGTACCTGGCCGTGCGCGGCTGATCAGTACCGCGCTAAATGTGACCTGCTTCACTTAATTCGGTGCGCTCGCAGAGTGAATTCATAGGCTTATCACGGACTCATAACTGTGTCATAGGCCAGTCTCAGGGGACGGGGACATCCACCGGGAATTATCTATGCCAGAAGGAGGCGAAAAATGACTGGCGAATTCCTGTGGATCAACATTCCGTTCATGGTGCTGTTCTTCGGGCTGTGGGTGGGCATCCCGATGTGGATGATCTTCAAGCACCCGGACCGGCATCCGCGGGAGACCCGCACCATACCGGCCTACCTGCGGCACCCGGATTCCGTGACCGTGCCAGCCCCCGCACAGCGGTGGGCGCCCGCCCGTGTCCGCGTTGAGCAGCGCGAACTGGTATCGGCTGGCCGCTCCTGATTCCGCGGCGGGCCCGGGCTCGTTAGCCAAAAGGCCGCTCCGTTTTTACGGAGCGGCCTTTTGCTATGCGGTGAAATTCCTGGAAATGGCGGGTGCCGCCGGACTGTGCCACACTTCCGGTGTGCTCGGATTCGCGATCGTGTGTGCCGTCAGCGCGGCCGCCTGGATCTACCTGGTGGCCGCCCACGGCGGATACTGGCTGACCAGCCAGCGGCTGCCCTCGGTCCCGCCGCGGCGAACCGGTGCCGGGCAGTGGCCGGTGGTGACGGCGGTGGTGCCCGCGAGGAACGAGGCGGACATGCTGCCGGTGACGCTGCCCGCGCTGCTGGGGCAGGACTACCCGGGAGAGTTCCGCGTCGTCCTGGTCGACGACAGGAGCGACGACGGGACCGCCGGGATCGCGGCCGGACTCGGCGCCAGGTCCGCCGGCGATGGCGGCGCGCCGCTCACCGTGCTCGCCGGGCAGCCCCGGCCGGACGGCTGGGTGGGAAAGGTGTGGGCGATGGCGCAGGGCGTCACCGCCGCCACGGCCGAAGCGGCCGAAGCGGGCGAAGCGCCCGCGTACCTGCTGTTCACGGACGCGGACATCGCGTGGGCGCCCGGCGCGCTGCGCGCCATCGTCGCGGCGGCTGAGGACGACGACCGGGCGGTGGTCTCGCAGATGGCGCTGCTCCGCGCGGAAACGGCGTGGGAGCGGGTGATCGTCCCCGCGTTCGTCTACTTCTTCGCGCAGCTCTACCCGTTCCGGCGGGTCAACAGCCCGGCCAGCAGGACCGCCGCCGGGGCCGGCGGGTGCATGCTGGTCGCGGCGGCGGCGCTGGAGAAGGCTGGCGGCCTCGAGCGAATCCGCGGCGCGCTGATCGACGACGTGGCGCTGGCCACGCTGCTGAAGCGGGACGGCAACCGCTGCTGGCTCGGCCTGACCACGGACGTCAGAAGCGCCCGGCCGTACCCGCGGCTGGCCGCCCTGTGGCACATGATCGCCCGGTCGGCGTACACGCAGCTCAGGTACTCACCCGCGCTGCTGGCGGGCACGATCATCGGGCTGCTGCTGCTCTACGCAGCGCCCCCGGCCGGGATGATCGCGTGGCTGGCGGCACCGGGCGGTGCCGGCCTCGGTGCCGTCACCGCGGCCGGCGTCGCCGGCCTCACCGGCTGGGTGCTGATGACGGTCAGCTTCCTGCCCATGCTGCGCCTCTACCGGCTGTCGCCGTTGCGCGCGCCCGCGCTCCCGTTGATCGCCGTGCTTTACGCCGCGATGACCGCCGACTCGGCGCGACGCCACTACGCCGGCCGGGCCGTCTCCTGGCGGGGTCGCGCCGCCGAACGCATCTAGCCAGGGCCACAATGCCCCCAACTGGCCCTTAAGCAGCCGCATGGCCGCGGGTAGGCTCGCTGCCGTGCGAGTTCCCCACACGCGGCTTTGGCAAGGCGACGCTTCCCGCAACGGCGCGCTCACCAGGGACTTCCTGGTAGTGGACGTGTTCACCGACACCCCGCTCGAAGGCAACCAGCTCGGCATCTTCCTCGACGGCCGCGGGCTGAGCGACGAGCTGATGCTCAAGGCGACCCGCGAGATGAACTTCTCGGAGACGGTGTTCTTCGAGCCCCCGGGGCGCGACGGCGCCGACGTCCAGGTGCGCATCTTCACCCCGGGCGGGGAGATCCCGTTCGCCGGGCACCCGACGCTCGGCTCTGCCTGGGTGCTCTGCGAGATCCTCGGCAAGCAGGCCTTGACGCTCAGGACAGGCGCCGGGCCGGTGCCGGTGAAACTGGACGTGGACGACGGCATGATCACGTTCGGCTGGATGTCGCAGCCGATACCGGACTGGGGTTCTTACGATCGCACCGACGAGCTGCTCGACGCGCTCGGCGCGGTCGGCAAGACCGGCGCCCTCCCCGTCGAGTGGTACCGGAACGGCCCGCTGAACGTCTATGTCGAGATGGCCGGCGAGGACACGCTCGCCGCGCTTGAGCCCGACATGCAGAAGCTGGGACGCATTCCGGTCAACTGCAGCTGCTTCACCGCGACAGCGGACGGCTGGACCACCCGGATGTTCGCGCCCGCCCTCGCAGTCACCGAGGACCCGGCCACGGGGTCCGCGGCCGGGCCGCTCGCGGTTCACCTCGCCAGGCACGGCCGGATCGAGTTCGGCCAGGAGATCGAGATCCGGCAGGGCGCGCAGGTCAACCGCCCGTCCGTGCTGTACGCACAGGCCGAAGGCACGCCGGACCTTATCGAGCGGGTGCTCGTCGGCGGCCGGGCAGTCGTCGTCGCGCAAGGCACCTACCGCCTCCGCTAGCCGCGCGCGTCAGCTAGACCCCTGCTCAATTTTGGTGCCATAATGGTGCCATGAAGCGAATGAACCTCCGGGAGGTTCCCGACGACGTGTACGACACGCTCTCGGGGGCGGCGGCGGCGCGCAGTCAATCGCTCAACGCGTTCGTCGTCGACGTGCTGACCGAGATGGCAAGCGTCATCACCCTGGCTGACTACGTACACAGCTATCAGCCGCCGTCCGGCACCGGCATCAGCCTCGAGGACGTGGTCGCGGCTGTGCGCGCCGGACGGGAGGAATCGTGAGCCTGTGCGTGGTCGACGCCTCCGTGCTCGCCGCCTTCTACGCGGCCGACGATCCCCGGCGGGCCGCCGTGGCCGCGAAGCTCGCCGCGGGGAACGCGCTGTACGCCCCCGCGCACCTGGACGTCGAGGTGGTCTCGGCGCTGCGCGGGATGGCGAAACACAGCGCACCGCTGCGTGCGGCGGTGCCGGACGCGCTGCGGCACCTGGCCGCCCTGCCAGTGCGGCGGATGCCGCTTGCGGGCCTGCTCGGCCGGATATGGGAGTTGCATGCCAACCTGACCGCGTACGACGCCGCATACGTGGCACTGGCGGAGCAACTCAAGTGCGCGTTGCTGACCTGCGATGCCAAGCTCGTCGGCGTGCCGGGGGCCGGCTGCGGGGTTGACCTGATCGGCTGATTCTCTGGAACGATAGGGACGGAGCGGAGCGGAGCAAGCCGGCCGTTCGGGAGAATGTGAAGGGAACCCGGGATGACAGTCAGCGTTCACGGAGTGGTGGCACGCGGCAAGGGCGAGCCTGTGGTGGTGACCGAAGTGCTCGTGCCGGACCCGGGGCCTGGCGAGGCGCTGGTGCGGGTGCAGGCGTGCGGCGTCTGCCACACCGACCTGCACTACAAGATGGGCGGGATCGGCGACGACTTCCCCTACCTGCTCGGGCACGAAGCGTCCGGGATCGTCGAGGCGGTCGGCGATGACGTGACCGAGGTGGCGCCTGGTGACTTCGTGATCCTCAACTGGCGCGCGGTCTGCGGCCAGTGCCGCGCGTGCAAGCGCGGCCGGCCCTGGTACTGCTTCAACACGCACAACGCGCAGCAGAAGATGACCCTCGCCGACGGCACCCCGCTGTCGCCCGCGCTGGGCATCGGCGCGTTCGCGGAGCGCACACTGGTCGCGGCGGGCCAGTGCACCAAGGTCAACCCGGCGATCGCGCCCGCCACGGCCGGGCTGCTCGGCTGCGGCGTGATGGCCGGCATCGGCGCCGCGATCAACACCGGCGGCGTGACCCGCGGAGATACGGTCGCGGTGATCGGCTGTGGCGGCGTCGGCGACGGGGCCGTCCTCGGCGCGCGGCTGGCGGGCGCCAAGACGATCATCGCGGTGGACGTCGACGACACGAAGCTGGGGTGGGCGCGGGAGTTCGGCGCGACGCACGCGATCAACTCGCGGAACGCGGACCCGGTCGAGGGGATCAGGGAGCTCACCGACGGGTTCGGCGCCGACGTGGTGATCGAGGCGATCGGCCGCCCGGAGACCTACAAGCAGGCGTTCTTCGCGCGCGACCTCGCAGGTGTCGTCGTGCTGGTAGGCGTGCCGACGCCGGAGATGGGGCTGGAACTGCCGCTGCTCGAGGTGTTCGGCCGCGGCGGGGCGCTCAAGTCGTCCTGGTACGGGGACTGCCTGCCGAGCCGCGACTTCCCGATGCTCGTCGACCTGCACCTGCAAGGGCGGCTGCCGCTGGAGAAGTTCGTCTCCGAGACGATCTCCCTCGGCGACGTCGAGGCCGCGTTCGCGAAGATGGAGCACGGCGAGGTGCTGCGCAGCGTGGTGGTCTTCTGACCGCCGCCGCAGCCGGTGGCGTCACGCGGATCGCGATGTGGTCCGGCCCGCGGACCGTCTCCACGGCGCTGATGCGCGCGTGGGAGAACCGGCCGGACACGGTGGTCACGGACGAGCCGCTGTACGCCTTCTACCTCACGGCGACCGGCCTGGACCACCCGGGCCGCGACGAGGTGATCGCCAGCCAGCCGCGGGACTGGCGGGTCGTGCTGCGCGAGCTGACCGCCGGCCCGCTGCCGCCCGGCGTGACGATCTACTACCAGAAGCACATGACGCATCACCTGCTGCCGTCGGTGGACCGGTCCGCGCTGGCGGGACTGCGGCACGCGTTCCTGATCAGGGACCCGCGGTCACTGCTCGCGTCCTACGCTCGGGTCAGGTCCGCGCCGACCCTGGCCGACCTCGGGCTGCGGCAGCAGGCGGAGATCTTCGAGGAGTTCGGGGGCCCGGTGCTCGACTCGGCCGACGTGCTCGCCGCGCCCGAGCCGGCACTGCGCGCGCTGTGCGCCGCGCTCGGCGTGCCGTTCTCCGCCGCGATGCTGTCCTGGCCGCCGGGCCCGCGCGCCAGCGACGGCGTGTGGGCGCCGTATTGGTACGACAGCGTGCGCCGGTCGACGGGCTTCGTGCCCGTCACGGGCCCGGTGGCCCCGCCCGACCTCGACCCGGCACTGGAGCCGCTCCTCGACGAGTGCATGCCCTATTACGAGAGACTTAGAAAAAATATCCTGAACGTACGCGGCTGACTCCGGGAGCCCACCCATGCTGCAGCAGTTTGACGAACGCAACCGCGACCTGATCGTCAATGTCGGGGGCGCGCTCACGCACCGGGACGCTGCCGGCGTGTCCCCGTTCGACTCGGTGGTCCAGGGCGGAGATGCCGTGTGGGAGGGGCTGCGGCTGACCAACGGCCGGATCTTCGCGTTGGAGGAGCACCTCGCGCGGCTGCGCCGCTCCGCGCACGCGCTGGCGTTCGCTGCCGTGCCGTCGGACGAGTCGATGACCGAGGAGATCCGGCGCACCCTGGAAGCCAACGGGATGCGGGACGGCGTGCACATCAGGCTCACGCTGACCCGGGGAGTGAAGCTCACCTCGGGGATGGACCCGCGGCTGAACGTCGCCGGTCCTTGCCTCATCGTTCTCGCCGAGTTCAAGGAACCGGTCTACGATCTGTCAGGCATCCGGCTGATCACCTCGAGCGTGCGGCGCCCGGCACCGGACAGCCTGGACCCGAAGATCCACCACAACAACCTGCTGCCGTCGATCCTCGCCAAGATCGAGGCGAACGTGGCGGGCGCCGACGACGCTGTGATGCTCGACAACCGCGGCTTCATCGCCGAGACGAACGCGACGCACATCTTCATGGTGTCTTCCGGCGGCCTGCTGACGCCGACCACGGCGTCCTGCCCGGAGGGCATCACCCGCGCGACGGTGCTTCGGCTGGCGACCGAGGCGGGCATGGCCGTCGCGGAGGGCGACTACACCCTCCCGCAGCTCTACAACGCGACCGAGGTCTTCGTCACCGGCACGATGGGCGGCCTGGCGCCGGTGGTGGCCGTGGACGGCCGTGTCCTTGGTGACGGGGCCATCGGCCCCGTCACCAAGCACCTCACAGAGGCCTACCTGAACATCACCGCAACCACGGGCAGCGTGGTGGCGTGAGCCGCATTCGGTGGGGCGTCACCCGTCGCGAGTGATGAGCTTCTTGAGGCTAGCCAGGTCCTCTGACGTGATGCCGGGCGGCTGCAGGACGGTGTTCCACCCGTCGACGTACTCGGTCGAGTAGGTGTGGCCGTGCCCGGGCGGGACGCCGGTGGAGAACGGCAGGTCGGCGGTGACCTGCCAGAAGGTCACGAACGGCATCCAGACCATGGCGTCGAGCGTGTCTGTGCCGGCAGTCTCGCTGATCCAGTCCGGCGGGCTGAAGATGAGATTCGGGCTCCACCAGACGATCGGGTCGGACGCATGCATCATGTACAGCACCCGGCTGCCGTTCCAGGGCTGACCGGACGGCGGAATCGCGGTGCCCGGGTTATTGGTGAACCGCACGATCCGTCCGTCGTCGTAGACGGGTTGGACTTCCGGGCTGCCCGGGTCGCGGTTGTCGAGGAACTCCCTGAAGAGGGTGTTGAAGTTGGGCGGCCCGGCGAACAGGGCGCCGGTGGTGCGGTTGTGCAGGTCGTTTTCGCCGCTGAAGGCCGCCTCGGCGCCGAACGACCCCAGGCTCTCCCCGGCGACGAGCAGCTGCGGCCGCTGGTCCTGGGGGAGCTGTGACCAGGCGCCGTAGATCGCGTCGAAGAGGTCGCGGCCCGCCTCCTGGGCCTTGTACTGGTCGACCAGGTAGGAAATCCACGACGGCAGGTAGGAATACTGCATCGCGACGGTCGCGGCGTCGCCGCCGGTCAGGTACTCGAACGAGTCCACCAGCGCCGGGTCCACCCAGCCGCTGCCGGTCGTCGTCACCACGAGCAAGTACTTGCGCTGGAAACCTCCCGCGCGTTCGAGGTCCTTGACCGCCAGATTGGCCCGGGCCTGCGCGTTAGCGGCCGATGCCAGGCCGCTGTAGATCCGGATCGGTTCCATCGCCGACTGGTGCGTGAAGCTGTCGAGCTCACTGACCGTCGGGCCCTTACCGACGAAGTTGCGGCCCTGGTAGCCCAGCGTGTCCCACGGGATGACCGAGCCGGGCCCGCCGGAGCGCAGGCTGGTCGTGGGCTGGTGCACCCCCTCCGCGGTGGTTGTGTCGCGCAGGGAGTACGCGCTGTTCAGGGCGTTGACCAGGCCCTGCAGAAGCAGGCCGGTAACGACCAGGTAGACGAGGCCGGCGATGGCGATCCAGCCGACCGCGTTCGCCGCGCGCCGCCCGATCCAGCGGTTCAGCAGCCGGGCGAGCCAGCGGTATGCGCCGCGAATGCCGCGCCCGATCACTATGAGGAGGGCGAAGACCAGCGCCGCGACAAAGGGCGAGGCGACAACCAGCGGGATGTTGTAGTCCGTTACCCCCATCAGCCCGCGGATCTCATACTGCCAGTACTGCCCGAACCCGAAGGAGACGGCGTAGAGCACGCCGCCCGCGATGAGGAAAACCAGCCAGGACCGGCGCCGCGGTCGGCGGGGGTCACGGTCGGCGAACGCTCGCCAGATCCACGCGAGGAGGACGCCGACCCCGTAACCGATCGCCGCGGTGATGCCGAAGACGATCCCCTGGATCAGGCCGCCGCGCGGGAGCAGGGACGGCGTGAAAGAAAGACAGCCGAAGATGAGGCCGCCCCAGCAGCCGGGCAGCGTCAGGTACAGCAGCCGGCGCTTGGCAGGCTGCTCCGTTTCAGGAGAGGCGCCCGGGGCGGTCTCTGCGACGGCCTGCTGACCCGCTGGGTCGGGTTGCTCGTGCGGTGGCGGTGCGGTCGGCACCGTGGGCGGGCTCGCCTGCTCCATCGGGTACGTGCCCTCGGCGCCCTGCTCCATGGGACTCATGCCTCAAACCTTATTGGGACAGGACGCCGGGCCATCACCCGCCGAGGGGTGAAATAACAGCGCTGCGCCCGAGGCTTGGGTCATGTAGCATCTACACATCTGTAGAAATTCCATGACCGAGGAGCTGGCGTGACTTATCTTCAGGCAGTGGTGATCGCGCTCGTCCAGGGCGTCACCGAGCTGTTCCCGGTATCCAGCCTCGGCCATTCTGTGCTGATCCCCGCATGGATAGGGGGCAGCTGGCAGACTCTGGTCACCCAGTCCTCTCAGCAGAGCAGCGAGAGTTCGTTCTACCTGGCCTACATTGTCGCATTGCACTGCGCGACCGCGCTGGCGCTGATGTGGTTCTTCCGCGCCGACTGGGTCAGGATCATCCGCGGCTTCTTCCGCAGCCTGCCCGCGACCGTGCGGCTGAGCCTTGGGCACCGTCGGCTCCGGCTAGTCGTCGCCGACAAGGACGAGCGGCTCGCCTGGATGATCATCTTCGCGACGATCCCGGTCGGCCTGGTCGGCGTGGCGCTCGAGCACACCTTCCGGACCTTGTTCGCCAAGCCGGGTGCCGCGGCGGTCCTGCTGTTCATCAACGGGCTCATCCTGCTCGGGGCCGAGGCACTGCGGCGGTCCGCCCTCCGGCGGAAGCAGGCGGGGACGGCGGCCGCAGGCCGCGAGGACCTGGCGTTCGCGCCTGCCGCTGCCCAGCGGACCGCCGCGGCTCCCCCGCGTGGGGCTGCGGTCCCCCCATGGGAGACCGCGGCCCCCGGGTATCCCGGCAGCCCCAGCGACGGCCACCCCGGCGCGCCCGGCGTGCGGCAGCCGGCATCGCACCGCAGGTCCGCCGGCGGGCGGGAGGTCACTGACATCGACGCCGCGGAGCAATCAGACGCGCGCCTCGCGCGGCTCTCCTACGCGGACGGCATCTGGATCGGCGCGACGCAGATCCTCGCGCTGCTGGCCGGGATCAGCCGGTCCGGGGTTACCATGGCCGGCGGGTTGTGGCGCGGCCTGGACCACGAGGACGCGGCCCGGTTCGCCTTCCTGCTGGCCACCCCGGTCATCCTGGCGGCCGGGGTGCTGAAGGTCCCGTCGCTGCTCGGCCCGGCCGGAGCGCACATCCACGGCCAGGTCGTCGTGGGCGTCATCGTCTGCGGCATCGCCGCCTACCTGTCGGTCAGGTTCCTCGTCCGCTGGTTCCAGACCAAGACGCTGACCCCGTTCGCCATCTACTGCCTTGCCTTCGGTGCCCTGAGCATCATCCGGTTCCTGTGAGCGCGGGTGAACATCGGGCATAGGCGGCTCGATGTCACATTCACCCGGTTGACGCGGGCGCCGCGATGCGGCCGTCTTCCAGGTTCAGGACCGAGTCGGCGAGGTCGATCAGGGCCGGGTCGTGGGTCGCCACCAGGGCGGTGACGCCCTCGGAACGGACCACGGCGCGCAGCAGGCGCATGATCTGCTTGCCGGTTTCCTGGTCGAGCTGGCCGGTCGGCTCATCGGCGAGCAGCAGCGCGGGACGGGTGGCCAGCGCCCGGGCGATCGCGACGCGCTGCTGCTGGCCGCCGGACAGTTCGCCAGGCCGCTGCCCGGCGTGGCCGCCGAGGCCCACGAGCGTCAGCATCAGCGCCACGCGCTCCTCCCGCTCCCGCGGCGCCACACCGGAGATCCGCAATGGCACGCCGACGTTCTCGGCGGCCGAGAGCACCGGCAGCAGGCCGAACGACTGGAAGATGTACGCCACCGTGTACCTGCGCAGCCGCATCCGGTCACGCTCACCCATCGCGGTCACGTCCTGCCCGGCCACGTGCACCGCGCCGCCGTCGGGGGCGTCGAGCCCGCCCACGACGTTGAGCAGCGTGGTCTTGCCGACCCTGAGCGGCCGCGCAGCGCCACCAGCTGCCCCTCGCCCACGGTGAAGGTGACGCCGCGCAGCGCGGCGGTCGCGGTCGGGCCGCTGCCGTAGGTGCGGGTGACGTCCCGCACGTCGACCATGCTCACTCGGCACCGCCGTCGCTGTCCGCGGCGCCCGCACGCCGCGCCTGGTCCGGCCAGACGCCGATATGGTCCGGCTCCGCTTCCAGCCGCACCCGGTCCCGCATGCCGAGCGCGTCGGTCATATCGCGGGGGAGCTGGAGCCGCCCGGCGCGGTCGAGCACCGCGTACTCCACGGCGTGCCCCAGCGCGCCGGAGCCGTCGGCGGCGTCATGCCGCAGCGTCTCCGTGCTGGTCCGGCCGTCCCTGATCGCGATCACCCGGCGCGCCATCGAGGACACCGCCGGGTCGTGGGTCACCACCAGCACCGTCGCGCCGAGCTCGGCGTTGGCCGTCTGCAGCGCGCCGAACACGGATGCGGCCGTCGCGCTGTCCAGCTCTCCTGTCGGCTCGTCGGCGAGCAGCACCCGCGGCGAGTTCGCCAGCGCCACCGCGATCGCGACCCGCTGCTGCTCACCGCCGGACATCTGGTCGGGCCGCCGCCCGGCGCAGTGCCCGACGCCGAGCACGCCGAGGAGTTCGGCGGTCCGCTGGCGGCGGTCGCGGCGGCCCGCGCCCGCCAGCCGCAGCGGCAGGTCCACGTTCTGCGCCCCGGTGAGGTAGGGCAGCAGGTTGCGCGCCGTCTGCTGCCAGATGAACCCGATCACGGACCGGCGGTAGGCGAGCCGCTGCCGGGCAGACAGCGACGCCAGATCCTGCCCGGCGACCAGCACCGAGCCGGCCGTGGGCGTGTCCAGGCCCGCGAGGATGTTCATCAAGGTCGACTTGCCGCTGCCCGACGCGCCGACCAGCGCCGTGAGCTCGCCGGACGCGACCACGAGGTCCAGGCCCTGCAGCGCCTGCACCTCGATGCCCTCGGCAAGATAGATGCGCACCAGCCGGTCGCACACGATCAGCGCGCCGTCGCCGTAGCCCGCATGCTCCGCCGAGGCAGCCGAAGTCAGTTCGTCCAGCTCAGAACCTGTCATCGCTTCTCCCATCATCCGCCTGCCCGCAAGCTCGCGGCCACGCCGCGCCGTCGTCCCGTCCTGATCTCGATCGCCAGAGCTACCGCGGCCACCACGGCGAGGCCCGCCAGCGGCAGCGCGACCGCGGCCACATCCGGCGTGAGAGCCACCCCCGTCGGCGAGCCGGTGAACGCCGACAGGTCAATCGCCGGAGCCACCACCCGCGGCAGCACGACCGCGCACGCCCAGGCGGCCACCGCCGCGGCGATCACGGCGGGCAGCACCTCGAGCACCACCATCCGCGTCCGGTGTCGCTCGTCGAAGCCCATGGTGGCGAGCCTGGCCAGCGTGACTTCCCGTTCGGCGCCGCCGAGGGCGAGCTCGAGCAGCATCACGGCCAGCCCGAGCCCGGCCGCCACGACCACGGCGAGTTCGAAGAGCACGAAGGTGCCGTGCTGCAGCGGTGCGCTGGTCAGGCTGTTCAGTATGTCCGAACGGAAGGTCACTTCGCCTTCGGGGATCATGTTCCTGACCTCGGCGGCCAGCCGTGCCCTGTCGATGCTCGCGCCGGTGAGCAGCAGCTCGTTGACCGGCACCGGCGCGGGCGGCACAGCGAAGCTGTGCAGCGCGGACCGCGGGATGATCACGAAGGCGGGCACGCCGGACAGCGCGGGTGTCGACGGCAGCACGCCGGCGACCCGCACCTGCACCGGCTGGACGGGCCCGTCGGACGTGAGCGTGCTCGCCCCGTGGCCCAGGTAGGCCGCGGCCTGCGGGGACGCGAGCACCGGGACCGGCGTCCCGGCTCGTCCCGACTGGAGCAGCCGGGGCGAGCCGGGCAGCTGCGGGAAGCCCTGGGTGGCCGCCGTGAGCGCCGCGTAACTCGCCGGGTCGACGACGAGGCCGGTGATCTGGTCGTTGTTCGGGGTGCTCCAGCTGGCCTGCCACACCGCGGCGGCGTGCGTCACGCCGGGAACCCCGGTCGCCGCCCGCACCGCCGCCGGGTAGATCTGGACGCCCGGGGTGCGGGCGGTGCTCGCCATGATCGTCGCGTCGGCGCCGACGGCCTGCCAGGAGGCGGCGGTCTCGCCCCTGGCGACCGCGTCCCGCACCATGCCGGCGAACGCGGTCACGCTGAGCACGAGGACCAGCGCGAAAGCGGGCAGCGCCGGGGTGAGCACGGACCGCGCCGCACGGGCGAGGCCGAGGAACGCGGTGGCGCCCGAGCGGCGCGCGCTGCCGCGCAGCAGGCCCCGCAGTACCAGCGGGTACACCCGCAGTACCACGATCACCGCCGGGATGGCGATCAGCGCGGGGGCGGCGCTGGTGTACAGGTTCACTCCGGTCCCGGCCTGCGTGCCCTGCTGCCTGAAGACGAGGATCCCGGCTATCGCTGCGAGGCACGCGGTCGCCTCGGCGACGAGCCGGATCGCCGGGCGCGGCCGGCGGCGGCGCTGCGCACGGCGGCGTGGCAGCCGGTGCAGCCATACCGCGATGACTGCGGGAGCGCCGACCGCGACCAGCAGCACGGCGGCGGGCGGCCACCAGGTGACGGCCGGTGGCGCGCCCGGGCCCAGCCTCGACCCGGGGACGACGAGCACCGCGAGCCCGACGGCGATGACGGCGGCGGGGACGCAGGCGAGCGCGGCGCCGCCGGCCGTGGCGGCGGCCAGCTGCCACAGGGATGCGCCGCGTGCCCGGCGTATCGCGAGTTCCGCCGACCTGCGCAGCACCACCATGCGGGCGGCAAGCAGCAGCGCGACCAGGCCGGCCAGCATCAGGCTGACGTACAGCAGCCAGAGCACCGTGTCCACAGAATCGGCGGTGGCGATGAACGCCCCGGTCGTCTGCTGCAGGCCGGTGCTGCTGGCCTGCAGCACGTCGCCCACGAGCGCGACGTCCCCGGTGAGCCGCACCGACTGGGTGGTCAGCTGGTTCAGCGCGTCGTAAAGCGGCTGGGCCTGCTGACCCCCGATGGCGCCGGTCTGCAGCGGGAGGGTCCACTGCATGTTCAGCCCCTGGATGCCGAAGTCCTGCTGCACTGCCGCGATCTCCCCGGGGCCGGCGATCACCTGGCCGAGCCATGTCGGCGGCGGGCTGAAGGAACCGGCGTCCTGCAGCTCGGGTGCGGCTATGGTCGGGTTGGCGGTCCAGAACAGCGCGGCGGGGTCGCGCGGCGCCACGATCCCGGTCACGTCGAGGATGAGCCTGCCCGTGTCCCCGGCGTCGGTGATCTGCACTTTCGACCCTACGTGCAGGCCGAACTGCCGTGCCGTCGCAGATGTCACTGCGACCTGCAACAGCTGGGGACCCGCCGATGCCGGGAAGCGGCCGGCGACCAGCCGGACGTGCTGATAGAACGGCTGCCGGTAGGTGATCTCCAGCTTGACCGGAGTGGAGCCGACCGGGGGCAGCGGGCTGGACACCCCAAGCGGGTCCGACGTCAGGGCCGCCCAGTCCGTGCCTGGCGGGGTCAGGCGGATCACGCCGTGGCTGAATTCGTCGCGCAGCTGACCGGTGATCTCGCCGACCTGGGCCGCGGTGAGGTTTCCGCCGCTGCTGCTGTCGCCGAAGCCCCCGCCGTTGCCGAAGCCGGCGCTGCGCAGCTGGCTGCTCACGCCTGTCCACGTGGTCGTCACGGAGATGACCCTGGCGAGCGGCGGGGTGGCGGCGATCGTCTGCTGCAGCGCCTGGGTCCTGCTGGCCAGCGCCTCTCGCGGCCCGGCCGTGGCGGCGAAGACCGCGCCGCAGGCGAGCAGCGTCAGCGCCGCGGCGCCCGCGGTCCCCATGGCGGTGAGCCTCGTCAGCCAGTTCCTCATGCGGCCTCCGCGGCGCGCAGTTCGGCCGCCGGGTCCGGGCGGCGCACCACGACGAGCGCGGCAGCCAGCGCGGGCAGGATCGCGACCGCGGCCGCCAGCGGCAGTGTCTGCGGCAGGTCGAAGAGCGTCACCGGCGGCGGGACCGGCTGCTGCGCCGACGTGGTGAGCGTGACGGCCGGGACGAGCAGCCGGGCCACGACGATGCCAAGTACCAGGCCGAGCGCGGCCGCCGGCACGCTGAGCATCAGCTTCTCGAGGAAAAGCTCCGCCGCGGCGGACCGCCTGCCGACGCCGAGGGCGGCGAGCAGCGCGGTCTCCGCGCGCCGCTGCCGCACGTCCGCCGCGATCGAGACCCAGAACCCGGTGATGGCGAGCAGCGCGGCGGCCGCCGCCAGGGCGAGCAGCGCCTGCTGCGGCGCCGCGGCCAGCGGGTCTGCCGTCACGGTCGCGGCGAGCGCCGTGGTGCTGATCACGGCCGAGCCCGGCGGCAGCGCGCGCGACAGCCCCGGCGGCACGGTACCGTCCGCCGTGGCCAGCCACCACTCGGTGACCGGAAGCGGGAAGCCGCCGTGGCTGGCCAGGTCGCCCTGGAGCGTCCTCAGGTCCACGATGAGCGCGCTGCCGGTCACCGTGGGGAACGTGGCCGTCTCCGCCGCGATCCGCACTTGTACCGTGACGCCGTCGATCGTGGCCGGGACGGTAGCGCCCACCGCGGTGTTGTTCGCGTTGAGGAACGCCGCGGTGGCGATCGCCGGGATCGCAGCGGGTGCCATGCCGCCGGCGGTGAGCGTGACCTGCCCGACCACCGGCTGCGGCACCGCTCCCGGCTGCTCGGCAGCAGGCGCCACCCGGCCATAGCCGGATGTGAAGGAGAGCGTTGCGCCGCCGGCCGAGGAATGCCACGCGGTGGCGCCCGGGTCGTCAGCGGGCCCGGCCGCGCCGGGGCCGCCGGCGCTCATCGCCAGGTCGAGCTCGGGCGAGGCGGCGGCCGCCGTCCAGCCGGCTAGCCGGGCACCGGTGACGGTCAGCGTAAGCGGCGCCGCGGCGCTGCGGGTCGCGGGCAGGGTGTAGCCGAAGGACACCTGCGTCAGCCGCAGCGGGTAGCTGACCTTGGTCCCGCCGAGCGGGACGGTGAGCACGTGCGGGCGCCCGTCGGCCGGCAGCGTGCCCGCCGGGAGCTGGTAGGCGCCGCGGGCGGAATCGGTGATCGTCACCAGGACGGTGACGGCGCCGATGCTCGCCGCGGTCCCTGCCCGGCCCGTAGTGCCGAGCGCCGCGGTCAGCCGGATGCTGTCCGGTCGTCCGCTCAGCTCCGTGCCGCCAGCCGGGCCCGCGGGCGCGATCGCCGCGAAGAGGCGGTCCGCGGGCTGGGGCGACTGGTCGCCGCGCAGCAGCATAGTCCGCGGGGCCTGCGACGCGTCGATGGCCAGGACCTCCGCTGGCAGCGCCGACGGCGTGACCGAGACGGCCATCGCGCTCCGCACGCCACGGGCCTGGGTGACCGTGCCGACCGCCCCTGGCCCGAGCGGGCTCGATAGGTCCGCCCGCACGTCCGCGCCGGCCTTGTAGGCCGCCTGGTCGCTGGCGGACTGGGTCCAGCTCTGGTGCTGGGCGAGCGCGAGCGTGCCGGTGGCGACCGCCATCACGAGCAGCAGCGCGGCGCCGCCCTGGCGCAGCGGCTGCCGGCTGAACTGCCAGCCGGCCAGCGGCCCGGTCAGCTTGCGGCCGCGCGCGGCCAGCCGGTCCCCGCCGCGGGCCGCGGCGGGCAGCAGGCGCAGCAGGACCACCGTGCCGCCGGCCAGCGCGAGCGCCGGGGCGAGGGCGAGCACCGGGTCGATGCTCGGCGTGCCGCTCGCGGCACCAGGCGAGACGGCCGAGTAGCGGCGCAGCTGCCAGACGGCCAGCACCGCGAGCACGATGAGGCCGAGATCCGCGCCCGCGCGAGTGGCGCCGGCGAGTACCGCCTGCCTGCCGCGGCGCACGCGGACGCCGCCGGGGGCCGGCCGCAGCACCGGGTAGAGCAGCACCGCGCTCGCGATGACAGCCGCTGCGACTGTGGCGCCCAGCGCGTCGAGCCAGGTTCCCGCGGCGCCGGCGCTGACGCCGCCGTCGCCCGCGGTGTCCGGGTAGATGGCGCCGGCGAGCAGCTGCGCCAGCCGGATCCCGGCGAAGGCGCCGGCGATGGCCGCGACGCAGTACAGCGGGATCACCTCGGTCGCGGTCAGCCTGGTGAGCTGCCAGCGGTCGGCGCCGCGCGCGGTGAGCAGCTCGGTCTCTGCCGCGCGCTGCGCGGCCAGCAGCCTGGCAATAGCGAGCAGCGCCGCGACCGCGAGCACCAGCAGCTGGATCGCGCTGATCGCGAGCAGCGACCTGGCGACGGTCAGGTTCTCCGCCGTGCCGGACAGCACGCCCGCCAGGCCGGTCGTGAGCTGGACGCCGCTGAGCTGCGCGCCGCCGGGCTCGGCCGAGCCGGCCACCGAGTTCTGCAGCGCGGACACGCCGGCCGCGACCGAGCTCAGGTCGGCGTCGGTGAACGCGGTCATGTCGGGCTGGGCGGCCCAGGTCGCGCTGGCCACCGGGAGCGCGGCGCCGAACGCCGCCGGATCCACAAGCAGCGGCCCGAAGCTGGTGAACCCGCCGATCGTCACCGACCCGCTGGCGGGAACCGGGTCAAGCTGCCAGTAGGCGGCGGTGGCTGGCAGCTGCCGCCGGGTCACCAGGCCGGTGATCCGGAACGTCACCGGCGCGTTCGAGACCCGGTCCTGCAGCCGGAGTACGTCTCCGACCGACACGTGCAGCAGCGCGGCGGCCGCGGCCGGCAGCGCCGTCGGGATCGGCTGCCCTGCGCCCTGCGGTGCCGTGGTAGCGGGGGCGCCAGGCCATTGGCCCGCCACCAGCGTGGCGCGCTCCCTGACATCCTGCATCGCGGCGGCGGTGAGCAGCAGCGTGTTCCCGGCCGGGGCGGCCGCCGGCCGGGACCGCAGCGTGCCAGGCGCGAAGCCGAGCGGATCGGACCAGGCCGCCTGCCAGAAGGCGAACGGGATGCCCGGCAGCGCCGCGCCGATCGCGGTCCTGAGCGTCGCCGTGGCCTGCGCGGCGGCGCCGCTGCCCGAGACGGGGGCGGTGGCGGTGATCGAGGTGCCGCTGGCGGTCGTCAGCTCGTGCCTGACGGCCTGCGGGAGCGCCTGCCCGGCGAAGGCGGCGAGCGCCGCGCCCACCACGGCGGCCACCAGCGTGGTCAGCGCCACGGCGGCCAGGACCACCCAGTGCGCTGTCATCCGCCGTGCGGCCAGCGGGCCCCGGGGCCCTCGCGGACGGGGCACGGGCTAGCGGACCTGGTGCCCGCGCACCTCGTCCCCGTGTATCCGGTCGATGCCCGGTGCGACTTCCACCCCGTAAGCGTATCGAGGCGGAACGGCGCAAGCCGGACTAGCCGGACGAATCAGACCGTCTGCTGGCCTCCCAGCGCGCGAACAAGGCGGGCATCTCGGTGGTCAGGAACTCGAAGTACGCGGCGTGGTCCGCCATCCGCTCGCCGGCGGCCGTGTCCCGGCCGACGAGCTCCATGCCCTCCTTGAGCAGCGCCGTCCACTGGACGAGCAGCTGGGACCGCATCGTCATCACCTGATGCCAGATATCGGGCGGCATGCGGTAGTACTCCCGGCGGGAACCGGGTACCCGCTCCTTGTGCACGAGACGAAGCCCGGTCAGGTATTGGACCGCGCCGGACACCGCCGCCGGGCTGATCTGCAACTGCTCGACCAGTTCCGCGGAACTGAGCCTGCCGTCGGGGCTGACGAGCAGCGCGACGAAGACGCGCGCGGGCATGGGCGGGAAGCCGACTGTGACCAGGACGGCCGCGAACCTCTCGATGAACTCGGGCAGGCCCTCACGGGCGGCCTGCTGGTCACCCTGGTCCCTGCCGTCGGCTGTCATAGCGATCAGTGTAACGAGCCTTCACAAGTTTCTGAATTATGCGATGATCGCGTCTCCCTAGAAGGGCACAGGATGGATCAGGACCGGCTGTTTCCCGCCGACCCGACGACGCGGGCGATCGCCAGCGAACTGTACGCGGAGGTCCGCGGCCTGCCGCTGATCAGCCCGCACGGCCATGTCGACCCGGCGATGCTCGCCGATGACGTGCCGCTGCCCGACCCGGCCGCGCTGTTCGTCACGCCCGACCACTACCTCACCCGCATGCTGTACAGCCAGGGCATATCGCCGCTGCGGCTGGGCGTGCCCGATCGCGACGGCCGGGTGCACGCGGGCCCGCGCGAGGCGTGGCGGACGTTCTGCGAGCACTGGTACCTGTTCCGCGGCACGCCGAGCCGGCTGTGGCTCGAGCAGTCGCTCGCCGGGGTCTTCGGCGTGACGCGCCCGCTCGGGCCGGCCACGGCCGACGAGGTGTACGACGAGCTGGCCGCCCGGGTCGCGGATCCGGAGTTCCGGCCGCGCGCGCTGCTGCGCCGGTTCGGCATCGAGGTGCTCGCCACCACCGACTCGCCGCTCGACAGCCTGGAGCATCACGCCAAGCTGGCGGCCGAGGGCTGGGGCGGGCCGGAGAAGAGGGTCATCCCCACCTTCCGGCCTGATGCGGTCACCGACCCCAGCCGGCCCGGCTGGCTGGAAGCGGTCGCCAGGCTCGGGGAGATTACCGAAACCGACACCGGGTCG
>DATBBI010000054.1:0-3636 GCA_036271115.1 Trebonia sp. | reverse complement strand
CCAAGCTGCCGCGCGGCGAGCGCATCGTGGACGTGACCGCGCATTCGCTGCTGCACATGTTCACCGGCGGACCTGACGCCCTCGGGTTCCTCCAGGTGCTGCCCGCGCTGCGGGTCGAGCCGCTGCGCCAGCCGGTCCCCGTCGGCCATGCCGGCAGTCAGGTAGAGCTCGGCGAGCTCGACTTCGCCCTGTTCGACGCGCTCGGTGTGGACGGGCGCGCCTCGCACGCCGAGCTGGCCGCGGCCACCGGCTGGTCGGAGTCCACGGTCCGGCGCCGCATGGACCAGCTGCGCGCCGTCGGCGTGCTGTACTTCGACGTCGAGCTGGACATGCCGGCCTTCGGCTTCTGGTCGACGACGTGGCTGTGGCTGTCGGTGCCGCCTGCGGACCTGGCCGCCGCCGGGGCGGCGCTAGTGAAGTTCCCCGAGGTCGCCTACGCCGCCGCGACCACGGGCACGGCGAACCTCGCGGCCTGCGTGGTATGCCGCGACGAGACCGAGTTCTACGAGTTCCTGACCGCCAAGGCCGCGACGCTTCCCGGCGTGCAGCGCGTGGAGACGGCGCCGGTCATCCGGACAGTGAAACAGGCGTCCCCGGCGAGGTCGCCCATCGCTTCCGCAGCCAGGTGAACCGCGGAGAGCCGGCCGCGTACGTTCGGGATAAATCCTTTGCATACGCTGATGCGGTGTCCAAGCAGAACTCCCGGGAGACCAGAAGGCAGCGCATTGAGCAGGCGCGCCAGGCCGAGCAGCGGCGCAAGCGGCGGATCCGGATGGCCGCGATCGGCGGCGGCGCGGTCATCGCCGCGGCCGCGATCGCGGTGGGCGTGACGCTCGCCGTCAGCGGCGGCTCGTCCGCCACGGCAGCGGGGTACGAGCCGCTGAGCACCCTCGGCACGCTGCAGCCGGCGCCGACGGCCGGGCCGCTCGGGCCCGAAGCCGTCCCTGTCCCTAACGCGCCGGCGCTGGCCAGCACCGCGACCGCCGCGACCGGGGCGCCGGTCGACGGCATCAGCTGCAACGCGGGCGAGCAGACGCTCTTCCACATCCACGCGCACCTGACGATCTTCGTGAACGGCGCGGCCCGCCAGATCCCGGCATCGATCGGCATCCCTGGCGGGGTCGTGCAGCAGACCCAGGCCGGGCCGTTCATCGGCTCGGGAACGTGCTTCTACTGGCTGCACACGCACGCCGCTGACGGGATCGTGCACATCGAATCGCCGGTGCAGCGGACGTACACGCTCGGCCAGTTCTTCGACGAATGGGGCCAGCCGCTCGGGCCGGACGTCGTCGGCCCGGCGCACGGGCACGTCACCGTCATTGTCAACGGGAAGGCGTTCACGGGGAATCCGCGGGATGTTCCGCTGACGAAACACGCGGAGATTCAGCTTGAGGTCGGCACCCCGCTGGTGGCGCCTGAGTCGATCTCCTGGGCCAATACCGGGCTCTGATCCCCGGTCCCGTCCTGCGGGCCTTTCCGGCGCTTCGCGGGCGCGAACCCCAGGCCCGCCGCCAGGCAGGCGAACGGGATCACCGGCAGCAGGTACCGGTAGTCGAAGTCGGCGATGGCGATCGGGGTGATGAGCAGCGCGACCGCGGTCACCCACGGCAGCATGCTGGTGCCGCGCGGCGCCCAGCGCAGCCGGATCTCGCGCGGGCGCCTGCTCAGCTTCAGGCGGAACAGCCCGCCGAGGCCGACGATGAAGATCAGCGCGAGCAGCGGCCCGTAGGTGAACACCAGCCGCTGGTACACCGCGATCGGCGCGGCGAAGACCTTGATCACCCGGCCGGGCGCCTGGTGACCGTAGCTCAGCCAGTCCTGGTACGCGGTGCCGCCCTTGATCCACACGTGGTTGTCGGGCGGGAGCAGGCTCTTGTGCGCGGTCTTGTAGGTCAGGTGGAAGCTGTAGTAGTAGACCGTGCCCCCGCCCGGGTAGGCGATCCGCGGGAAGCCGAACGACAGCAGCGTGTTCGTCACGACAGTCTTCACGTACCCGAGCGGCTGCGCCTCGACCGCGTGAATCGCGAAGTCCGTGAGCAGCTGGTTGTTCGCCGGGTCAACCGGGCCGCCGGTGCTGTTCAGGTCGGTGTGCACCTGGGGCGCGTGCCAGACGAAGTTGCCCGGCGGGGTCCGCTTCGAGAGCGGCTGGGTCGGGCACACGATCGCCTCTTTGCCGGTCGGCTTGATGACCGCGCAGTCGGCGAACGATGACACCCGGCCCCACAGGTAGAAGCCCGTGGCCTCCGAGACGCCGTAGTGCCCTGTCCTGGAGTGGAACCAGCTCATGTACGCGCCCACCGGGATGACGCAGCCGATCGCCATCACCACGGCGGCGAGCCAGCCGCTCAGGTGCCTCCAGCCGTGGGTCATCCAGCCGCGGATGAGCAGGAACAGCGGGAACAGGACGAGGACGACCGCGCCTTCGGTCCTGACGGTCACGGCGTAGCCGACGAGCAGTCCCGCTATCAGCGCCGTCCACCACTTGATGTCCCGTCGCCACAGGATCAGCAGCATGGCGAGCATGATCAGGAAGGTGAACAGCGCCTCGGCCATGATCATGTGCTCGTCTTCGATCATGTACCCGTCGAGCAGCACGGGCAGGGTCGCCGCGGTGGACCAGATCTTGGACACATTGTTGCGGCGGAGCAGCACGTAGATCATGACCGCGACGGCCAGCCCCATCAGGTGCTGGATCACGGTGACCAGGGTCAGGCTGTGGAACGGCAGCAGCGCCCGCAGGAAGAAGGAATAGCCGGTCGACTTGGACAGGTTCGGCTGCGGCCGGAGCGCGGCGCCAAGGTACACGTAGGAGTCGCCGGCGAACCACAGCGCACCCGGGTACCCGAGCACGGTGATCAGCCGCAGGAACGCACCCACCGCGAGCGCCGCCGAGAACAGCTTGTGTTCCCTCACGAGCGTCTTCAGTGGCTCCAGGCGCGCGGCATTCACGGGCTTGATCTTATCGGTGCGCGCATCCGCTCGCGTGCTCCCCGGCTGAGCAAGCACTTTTATCCCGAACGGCCTCGTGGTGACTCCGCTCCCCCGCCCTGCTCCGGAACGAAAAGATCTTGAAAATGGGTGGCTTTGAAGGCGCCGATTGTCACTCGGATTTGATATAGTGTTCGTGTAGATATAAATTGAGTACACGATAACTCGAACATGGAGCTTGCAGTGTCCCAAGACTCGTTCCCCGGTCCCGGGCCAGACGGCGAGCAGCCGCCGCCCGGCACCCCGGCGCGGGACGATGACTGGGACGGCGACGCGGAGATGGCAGCGTATTTCGCCGACCTGGACGCGGGCCGGGCCCGGATCCCGGAGGAATGGGAGATCGAGGGCCCGGCCGCCACCATCAGCCTCGGCGACGCCGCCGACGTGGACCTTATGGAACTGGCCGCGATGCTCGGCCCGGGCGGGCTGGGCGGCGAGGTGTTCGCCCGGGACCGGATGGCGGACGCGATGCGGCCCGGGCCGGTGCTCGCCGCGCTGACCGAGCAGGCGGCCGGGGACCTGAGCCGGCTGACCGATAACCAGGTGCTCGGCGCGATGTCCGCCGCTGGCCGGCTGGCCGCCCGCGCGGAGTACCTGCGGCTGCGCGCGGTGGCGGAGTTCACCCGCCGCCGCGAGGCGCAGTTCGAG
>DATBBI010000053.1:0-3108 GCA_036271115.1 Trebonia sp. | reverse complement strand
TCCGCACCGGGCGCCAGCGACGCAAGATGCTCGACCGCCGCGGCCACCCCCGCCAGGTCGGCGAACGGCAGCGTGCCGCGCTCGAACCTGGCCGGCACCTCGTCGGACGAGGGCGCCAGCTTGTCCGGCCGCAGCGTCTCGAGCAGCGCCGGGTCGGCCACGACCGCGGCGACGTGCGGGCCCGCCCACTTGTAGGCGCTGGTCGCGTAGAAGTCGGCGCCGAACGCGGACACGTCCACCGGAATGTGCGGGGTGGCGTGCACGCCGTCCACGTAGCACAGCGCGCCGGCCGCGTGCGCGACAGCCGCGATCGCCGCTACGTCCGGCCGCGTTCCGAGCACGTTGCTCGCCGCCGTCACCGCCACCAGCCGGGTTCTGTCGCCGACCAGCTCCGCGTACTGCGCCGCGGGCAGCTCCCCGGTCGCCAGGTCGGGCTCCGCCCAGCGGACCACCGCGCCGGCCCGCGTCGCGGCCTGGATCCACGGCCGGATGTTGGCGTCGTGGTCGAGCCGGGACACCACGATCTCGTCCCCCGGCGCCCAGCCGCGCGCCAGCGCGGCCGACATCCGGTACGTCAGCGCCGTCATGCTCGGCCCGAAGACCACCCCGGACGCCGCGCCGCCGGTCAGGTCGGCGACGGCGCGCCGTGCCTCCGCCACGATCGCATCGGAACGCTCGCTCGCCGCGAACGCGCCCCCGATGTTCCCGATTCCGGCCCGGTACGCGTCCGCGATCTCGTCGATGACGGGAACGGGAACCTGCGTCCCCGCCGCGCCGTCCAGGTAGGCGTGCCCGTCGGCCAGCGCGGGGTAGCTACCCCGGACGCGGGCGACGTCGAAGGTCGTAGCCATGACGCACGATCATATACGGGCATCGAAAAAACCAGGTGACATAGCCCGCCGCGCTCATTACGATCCGGCTAGTGTCCTCCCGCCCAGTCGCCGCCCTTTGGCGGCTGCGCCCCTACCTGCGCCCGTACCGTTTCCAGCTGATCGTGATGATTGTCGCGGCCCTGGCCGCGGAGGGCGCGGAGGTCGCGATCCCGCTGCTGATCAAGTCCGTGATCGACGGCGCCATCGCGCACCACGAGCGCAGCCTGCTCATACCCCTCGGCATCGCCGCGATCGCCCTCGGGGTGGCGTCAGCCATGCTCAGCCTGATCCGCCGCTGGGTACAGGGCAACGCGGTCGCCGACATGGAGAAGACGATCAGGGACGACCTGTACGCGCACCTGCAGCGGCTGGACCCGGCGTTCCACGACGAATGGCAGTCCGGCCAGCTGCTGTCGCGTGCCACCACTGACCTGTCGTCCATCCGCCGGTTCGCCGGGTTCGGGATCGTCTTCCTGATCACCAGCATCGTGATGTTCTTCGGGGTCACCGTGCTGCTCATCCACCTGAACTGGTGGCTCGGCCTGATCACCGGCGCGATGTTCGCGCCGGTGTTGGTGTTCTGCACCAGGTTCGAGCGGCGGTACAAGGTGCTGTCCCGGCGAGTGCAGGACCAGGAAGGCGACCTGACCACGCTGATCGAGGAGGCGGCGACCGGGGTGCGGGTGCTGAAGGCGCTCGGCCGCGCCCCTGAGGCGGCGGAGGTCCACTTCGCCCAGTCCACCGAGGTCTACAAGACCCAGGTCGCCAAGGCCCGCCTGCTCGGCGGATTCTGGTCGGTGCTCGACCTGATCCCGAACGCCGCGATCGCGCTCATCGTGGTGCTCGGCGCGGTCGCGGTCAGCCACCACTCGCTGACCATCGGCGGCCTGGTCGCCTTCATCACGCTGGCCCTGTTCCTGGTGTGGCCGATCGAGGCGCTCGGGTACATCATCGCCTCCGGCGAGGAGGCGGCGACCGCCGCGCAGCGCGTGCTGGAGATCTTCGACACCGACCCGGAGATCACGGAGAAGGCCCATCAGCCCGAACAGGCCCGCGTCTTCGCCCCCGCCCACCTGCGCTTCGAGCACGTGGGGTTTACCTACCCCGGCAGTCCAGTGCCGGTGCTGCGGGACGTCGACCTGAACCTGGCGCGCGGCGAGACGCTGGTGCTGGTCGGGGCGACCGGGTCCGGCAAGACGACGCTGCTGCAGCTCGTGCCACGGCTGGCGGACCCGACCAGCGGCCGGGTGCTGATCGGCGGCACCGACGTGCGCGACATCCCGCTGGCCGAGCTGCGCGCGGCGGTGGGCTGCGCGTTCGAGGAGGCCACGCTGTTCTCCGCGAGCGTGCGGGAGAACGTCACGTTCGGCGCGCCGGACGCCTCGGAGGAGGAGATCGAGGCGGCGCTGACCGCGGCGCAGGCGCAGTTCGCCTATGACCTGCCCTGGGGCCTCGACACCCGGATCGGCGAGCAGGGCATGTCGCTGTCCGGCGGGCAGCGGCAGCGGGTCGCGCTGGCCCGCGCGATCCTCGCCAGGCCCGAGGTGCTGATCCTCGACGACCCGCTGTCCGCGCTCGACGTGCACACGGAGGAGCGGGTCACCAGCGCGCTCGGCGACCTGCTGGCCGGGACGACGGCGCTGGTCGTCGCGCACCGGCCGTCCACGGTCGCGCTCGCCGACCGGGTCGCGCTGCTCAGGGACGGGGTCATCGCCGCGACCGGCAGCCACCGCGAGCTGATGGCGGGCCAGCCGGCCTACGCGGCCCTGATGTCGATGACGGAGGTGAAGGTATGACCGTCGACGCGTCGTGGCGCGGCATCGCGACCGAGCAGGTCGACGATGTTTCCGCGCCGCTTGCGGCGCTACTGAGAAAACGGAGCCGGAGGCTGCTCACCGACCTGCTCCGCCCGCACCGGCGGGGCGTCATGTGGACGGCCGCGGCGATCGTGGTCGCATCGCTGGCCGCGCTGGCCGGCCCGTGGCTGGTGGGCATCGCTATCGACAGCGGCATTCCGCCGTTCGTGGAGTCCGGCGACGCGGGGCCGCTGCTGCGCATCGCGGCGGTGTTCGCCGTGACCGTGCTGATCCAGGCAGTGGCGACGCGGATGTTCGTCACGATGACCGGCCGGGTCGGCCAGTCGGTGGTGCTCGAGCTGCGCCGCCGCCTGTTCTGGCACATGCTGCGGCTGCCGGTGGCGTTCCACGAGGGCTACACCTCGGGGCGGGTGATCTCC
>DATBBI010000052.1:0-19021 GCA_036271115.1 Trebonia sp. | reverse complement strand
CCAACGTGCCTGGCCTGGAGTTCGCGTCGGCCTACATCGGCGCCACGCAGTCGCAGGAGGTCAGCGGGGACTTCTACGACGTGTTCAAGTCGCCGGACGGCTGGGCCATCGCGATCGGCGACGTCTGCGGCAAGGGCCAGGACGCCGCCGCGATGACCGCCGCCGCCCGGCACGCGATCCGCGCGCTCGCACACGTGAAGTCCTCCCCCGTCGACGTGCTCGCCGCCGCGAACGACGTGCTGCTCGCCGGGGACTTTGACGAGCGGTTCGTCACGGTCAAGCTCGCCTTCCTGCAGCAGTCGGGCCGCGGCGTGCAGGTGCGGCTGGGCGGCGCGGGCCATCCGGGCCCCGCCGTGGTGCGGGCCGACGGCCGGGTGGAGATCATGGACGGCGGCGGCCTTCCGCTCGGGCTGTTCGATGATGCCCAGCCGAACCACGCCGACCTGGAACTGTCAGCGGGCGACCTGCTCTTCTTCTACACCGACGGGGTGACGGAGGCGCGCAACGCGGCGCAGCAGTTCTTCGAGGATCATCTCGCCGATTCGCTCGCCGCCGACGTGACCCGGACCGCGGCGCAGACCGTGCGCGCTGTCCAGGAGCTCGTCACGAGGTTCTCGCGCGGCGAACTCAGGGACGACGTCACAATCGTCGCCGTGAAGGTGGGGGACGCCGGCTGACCGGCGTCCCCCACCTTCACCGCGGTCACTCTGGGTTCTCGTACAGGTCCTCGATGATCTCGGTATTGGGAGGCACGGTCTGCGGGGGCGCGGCCTGCTGGGGTTGGTCCGCGGTCCGCCGGGGGTGCTGAGGGGCCCCGGTAGCCCTGTTCTCCGCCCCCTCGATCGGGTCGTCGAGCCCTTCTTCGCGCTCGGTTAGCAGGGTCGGGCGAGCCGGCAGGCCGGCCTCGATCCGCGCCGTCCCCGGGTTGCGGGCCACGTACGGCGGTACTTCGATCTCCTCGACCGGCCCGTCGGGGCCGTCCGGGTAGCCGCGAGTGCGCCGCACCACCACTCGCCGGCCAAGCCACGCGCGGTTGCGCCTGGGGAGGAAGAGCCCGACCAGGCCGACGAGCATGATGACCCAGCCAGCCGTGTGGATGTTGAAGACCGAGGTGTTGCCCGTCACCGCGAACGCCAGGATGGCTCCGAGGCAGATGAACCCCAGGGCGATTCCCGTTCTCATGGTCGCTCCTTTCCTGGCGGTTCTCGGGCCGCCGGTCTAGCCCCTGAACGGTGTGACGCTTGTCAGGCCACGCCGGCCGGGACATCGCTGATGGCGACGGTGACCCGGCTGTCCGCCGGATCGAGCAGGCGGCTCCGCAGGTGGCCGAGCGCCCGCGCGAGGAGCCTGGACACGTGCATCTGTGATATACCCAACCGCATCCCGATCTCCGCCTGGGTGAGGTTGCCGTAGAAGCGCATGACGAGGATGCGCTGCTCGCGCTCGGGGAGCTCGTCCCAGTGCGTGGCGACGGCCTCCATGTCGATCGTTTGCTCCATCTCGACGTCTTCCTCGCCGAGCATGTCGCCGAGCTGCGCCGGGTCGTCCCTGTCGGACAGCGGGGCGTCCAGCGAGTAGGTACTGAATGCCATGTCCGCCTGCCTGGCTTCGAGCAGGTCCTCGGCGCTGACGCCGAGGCGTTCCGCCAGCTCCGCCTCGGTGGGCGTGCGGCCGAGGTGGTGGGTCAGCTCCTCGTTCGCCTTGCGCAGCTCGAGCAGCAGTTCCTGTGCGGATCGCCGGACGTGGATCTGCCACCGCTTGTCGCGGAAGTGACGCTTGATCTCGCCGCTGACGCACGGTGCCGCGTACGCGGACAGGCTGTGACCGACTTCCGGGTCGTAGTTGTTGATGGCCTTCATCAGGCCGACGTAGCCGACCTGCATCAGGTCCTCGGTTGGTTCGGGGCTGCCGCGATACTGCCGGACACAGGCCCGGACCAGCTTCTCATGCCGCTGGACCAGGATCTCGCAGATTGTGGCGCGCAGGTCGCTGTCACGCGGCTCGGCACGGAAGCAGCCGAGCAGTTCGTCGTCGGACAACTCGGTCAGGTCCGCGCGCGAACCGGAGGGGCAGGTCGTTGCCTTCGTCATGGCGATCTCCGCGGGGTAAGGGAATGCCGGACGAAGCGAGTGTGCCCGTGGGAGGACGTCTAAACGTGATCGGCTGTGACCTGCATCACACAACCATGGCGCGCTGCCTGTCCCAGTGCCGCAGCTGCCGGCAGCGGGCGATGAACTCCGCGGGCGGGTAATCGTCGAGGCTGACGAAGCCCTCGTCGACGCCGCTCGGGTCCGCGGGCAATCCAGCAGCCTCGAACAGCACCGACGCCCCGCTGGTGTAGCCGATGAACTTGCAGTGCGCGACCGCGTCCGTCACGAAGTCGCGGGCCGCCGGGCGTGCGGCCAGCGCCCGGGCGCCACCCGGCGACGCCAGGATGACCACGGCGTCGTACAGCACCGACGGCGCGCCGTCGATTTGCTGCCTGGCTTGCACCCGTGTCCCGTCGCTGGCGTCCACGCCGCCGACGGCGGGCGCCACGATCTCCACGGCGGCCTGCTCGGCCGTCGCGGCGGCGCGCAGCGCGGCCAGCGCCTCGGCGTCGGCGCCATTGGTGATCAGCACGCCGATCTTCCGCCCGGCGAAGCTGCCGGGCCCGTGCTCGATGATGCTCAGCGCCGGGGATGGCGGCAGGTCCGCCCGCGGCGCGCGAGCCGGCTCGGTGGCCTCGGGCATCTCGAGCAGGCCGAGCCCTTCGGCGACGGTGGCGGCGAGCTCCTCGTCCACGTTGCGCAGCCCCGCCACCATCCGGATCCTGATCTCCTCGCGCTCGCACTTGCTCAGCTCGAACGTGAACGCCTCGGCGATGTGCCTGCGCTCGATGTCTGTCTGGCTGACCCAGAACTGGCGGGCCTGGCTGTAGTGGTCGGCGAAGCTGTCCGCGCGCAGCCGCCGCTTGGGCCCGGCCACCTCCTCCGGGTAGCTGCGGTAGCCGCGTTCCGGGTCCTCGCGAGGCCCGGCCTCGGCGCCCGGCCAGGAGTTCGGCTCGTAGTTGACCCGGGTGACTGGGTTGACCATCGCCATGTGGCCGTCCTGCTGGAAGTGCGCGAAGGGGCACTTGGGCGCGTTGACAGGCAGCTGCGCGAAGTTCGGGCCGCCCAGCCGCTTGAGCTGGGTATCCAGGTAGGAAAAGTTGCGGCCCTGCAGCAGCGGATCATCGGTGAAGTCGATGCCAGGCACGACGTTCTGGGTGCAGAAGGCGACCTGCTCGGTCTCGGCGAAGAAGTTGCTCACCACCCGGTCGAGCACGAGCCGGCCGGCCGGCCGGACCGGCACGATCTCCTCAGGGATGAGCTTGGTGGGGTCGAGTACGTCGAACTCGAAGCGGTCGGCGAACTCGTCGTCGAACAGCTGCAGGCCCAGCTCCCACTCGGGGTACGCGCCCTGCGTGATCGCTTCCCACAGGTCACGCCGGTGGAAGTCGGGGTCCGCGCCGTTAATCTTGACGGCCTCGTTCCACATCACCGACTGCATGCCCTGCTTCGGCTTCCAGTGGAACTTCACGAAGGTCGACCGGCCGGCGTCGTTCACCAGACGGAAGGTATGCACTCCGAACCCTTCCATGAATCGGAACGAGCGCGGGATGGCTCGATCCGACATGATCCACATCAGCATGTGGGCGGACTCGGGCATGAGCGACGCGAAGTCCCAGAAGTTGTCGTGCGCGGTCTGCGCCTGCGGGAAGCCGCGGTCCGGCTCCTGCTTGGCGGCGTGGATCACGTCGGGGAACTTGATCGCGTCCTGGATAAAGAACACCGGGATGTTGTTGCCGACCAGGTCCCAGTTGCCCTCGCGGGTGTAGAACTTGGCGGCGAACCCGCGGACGTCCCGCGCCAGGTCACCGGACCCCTTGTTGCCTGCGACGGTGGAGAACCGCACGAACACCGGGGTCCGCAGCCCGGCCTCGCTGAAGGGGTCGGCCCTGGTGATGTCGGTCAGCGGCGCGTAGTTCTCGAAGTAGCCGTGCGCCCCGAAGCCGCGCGCGTGCACCACCCGCTCGGGGATCCGCTCGTGGTCGAAGTGGGTGATCTTCTCCCTGAAATGGAAGTCCTCGAGCAGGCCGGGACCGCGTTCGCCCGCCCTGAGCGTGTTCTGGTCGTCGCTGATCGGGACGCCCTGCTGCGTCGTGAGACGCATCGTGCCGTCACCCGCCACCTGGTGAGTCTCGGAAGCCACGAACAATCAACTCCTCCCCGTGAGTCTTTCGTCGGTGAGCGCCGGCTACCCGAGCCTCCGGGCGGCAAACGCCTAGGTCGCGGGCTCCACGGCCGCGGCCGGCGCGCGGAGCAGCGCGGCCACCCAGCCGGTTTCCGCCGCCTCTGGCTCGAGGAAGTGCAGCTCCGCACCCGTTCCCGCGGCCGCACGCGCCAGCGCCTCGCTGGCCAGGTCCGTGACCGGATCGATGACGCCGCGCCCGGCCAGCTGGTCCCGCTCGGTGGCGACGTCGGCCATGCCCGGGCCGATCCACGCCGTCGCCTGCCACGCTGGGTCGGCGATGAGGACATCGGACACCAGGCCGTCGCGCAGCGCGGTCAGCGTGCCGTCCAGCCCCTGCACCGCGCGTCGCTCGCCCGGCGGCCTGTCCAGCTGGGCGCGGAGCTCGTCGAGCCGGGCACCTACATCGAGCGCCGCGCGCCATGACTCCTCGGCCCAGGCCGCCTCGTCGAAGGCGGGAGCGGTCAGCTCGACCTCGCGGTCAACCATCACCAGGTTGCCGCGCAACGCCTTGGGCAGCTCACCGGCCAGTATCTCGCGTTCCCTGATATCGCCGCCGAGGACCACGAAGACGGCCTTGACCCGGTCCGCCGCTGCCGTGACGGCGCCGGCGATCTGCTTGGCGGTCTCTGTCCAGGTCTCTTCCGCCGAGCGCTGGAACCGCGGCTGCGACCACCCGCCCCCCGAGGGCTTGTGCACCGGCCAGCTCTCGCCGGTGACCTCCGTCAGGCCGAGCATCGCGGTCTCCAGGTCACCTTGCGTTTCCGGCCAGGCGCCCGGTACGGCTAGCACCTGACCACCCTCGCGATTGGCCGAAACGCGCACGTGCGGCAGCCGCGGCGGCCGTTGGGCTAGCCAGGGCACCACGTGCGGCAGCGGCGTGTAACTGCTGCTCTCACCCCGCGACGGCGACTCCGGCATGATGCCGTGCAGCCGGACCAAGCCGCCGGCGGCGAACAAGGCGTGGCTCCGCGCGGACACATGGTCCAGGTTGGCCGCCAGGACGGCGTCGAGCGTCGCCTGGTCAGCGCCGGCGGCGGCCAGCGCCTCACGCGCTGCTCGCAGTCGGAGCGCCACCTCATTGGGGGCGTTCTCTTTCGGTGTGGTGTCCAGGTAGACAGAAACGTAACCGCTGGCCGGCCAGTCCGGCGGATTCTCGTACAGCGGGCGGAGGAAACCGAGGTCCACGCCGTCGCCCCTTCCTGTGTGACGAACATTCGTTAGGTCCGTTACCAGAAGCCACAGACGCAAAACGCGCGCGGTTTAGAGCGAATTGATGGGTTAGCCGCGAGACGGAGGGGAAGCGGATGGCGAACCGGCTTCGCGGAAGGACTCAGATGACCACCTATGCGACCGACTGGCGCGCAGCTGGCGCGTGCCGTTCCGCCGATCCCGACTTGTTCTTCCCGATTGCCACGGGCGTCGTAGCAACTAGCCAGCTCAGAAAGGCGCAGCTCATCTGCGCCGGCTGCGGCGTCAGGCAGCAGTGCCTGGACTTCGCGATGCAGAACGGTGAGATGAACGGTGTCTGGGGCGGCACCACGCCTGAAGAGCGGGTCAGGGCCCGGCGCGCGCTGGTGCGCCGCGCGCGGCGCGCCCACCGGTCCTTGCAGGAAGCCCGGGCGTCCTGACGCATCGTGACGGGCGGCGCGGCGCTCAACCCGGGGGGCCGGCGCGGCCGCCAGCGGCGTGGCTCTCGATGATCCGCGCCGCTACCTCGGTGACCTTGAGGTGCCGCCGCTGCGACTCGCGGCGCAGGTACTTGAGCGCCTGGTCGGCGTCGCAGCCGAGCGCGTGCATCAGAATTCCCTTGGCCTGGTCGGTGACCGCGCGGGCGGCCACGGAGTCCTTCAGCTGCGTCGCGGTCCGCTGCGCCTCGCCGTAGGCGAGGGTGTTGGCGAACACCGTGCTGCCGAAGCCCGCGACCATCTCCGCCATCGGCACCCCGTCGGCGTCCAGGACGCCGGGCCGCACCGCGAACAACGCCAGCACCAGCGTCATCGGCGGGAACTGCCGGACCAGGTGCACCGAGCTGCGCAGGCCGCGGCGCAGCGCCTCGGTGGCCCACTCCGGCCAGCGGTCTTCGAACACCGCGTCCGGGCAGCTCACCGGTTTGCTTTCGGCCACTGCGACGGTAAGGGGCCCGGCACCCGCCTTGATCTCCAAGTCGACGAGTTCGGCAGGGTCGGGGTGGGTGGCCGCCATCACGGCCAGCTCGCCGTCCCGCCACAGCGTGGCGTGGGCCGCCGCACAGCCGGGCACCTGGCGGACCGCCATCTCGGCCAGCTTGTTCAGCGACTTGGCTTCGCCGTTGGAGAGGCTGACAAGCTCGGTCGCCTCATGACCGAGATCTTCGACCGTCACACCGCCCCGCCCCTCCGTCGCTTAGCCACTTCTCGGGCTTAGCTACTTCTTAGCAGGATACGCGGGACAGGTCGACCCGGGTCCCCTGGCGAACCCGCCGACGGGCTCGCCGGGCACGGAGACGGAGGTCGGCTGGCCAGCCTTGGACGGTGCGGCGGAGGCCTGCGTCCCCGAGGAAGCAAGCATCAGGCACGTCCGCCCCACGGGCCGCAGCATCGAGCTGAGCAGCAGCGTGCTGACGATGACGGCGGCTATCGCCGCGATGGCGATGACGCGACCCCGCCAGGCGACCCGTTTCCTGGCCGGCCCGTTCCTGGCCGGCCCGTTCCTGGCCGGCCGGCTCCTGGCCGACCGGCTCCTGCCGGCGAGAAGTGTCAGCGGCCAGCCGAACGGTGGCAGCCGCCACCGGAAACGCGGCAACGGTTCGGCGCCGGACGGCGGCTCGCCCTTGTTGAGCGCGTTGAACATCGCGAACTTCGCGGCCAGCGTGGTGTCTTTCGCCAGGCCCTTCCTTATCCCCGCGAGCCGGCGCCGGAGCCGCCATCGGCCGCGCAGGCCGCGCCGTGGCCGGATGATGCGGTCTGGCAAGGCCATGTCGGCTCCTCCTCTCTAGGTTCGGACCGGATTACTCGGGCCGCAGCAGCTTCGCCGGCGTGATGGGCAGATCACGGACCCGGCGGCCCGTCGCGTGGTAGACGGCGTTGCCGATCGCGGCGGCGGTCCCGGTGATCCCGATCTCGCCGATGCCCTTGCCGCCGCCAGGCCACAGGTGCGCGTCCTCCTCGTCGATCCAGAACGCGTCGAGGTCCTGTACGTCCGCGCAGGTCGCGATGTGATACTGGGCCAGGTCAAGGCCAACGAAGCAGCCGGCCGAGGCGTCCACGGCGGTCGCCTCCATCAGCGCCATCCCAAGGCCCATGGTCATGCCGCCGATGAACTGCGACCTGGCAAGCGATGCGTCGATGATGCGCCCGGCGGCGAACACCCCGAGCAGCCGCGGCACGCGGACCTCGCCGGTCAGCGGGTCGACGAGCACCTCCGCGAACTGCGCGCCGAAAGAATGCCGCGCGAACCCTGAGTCCTCCGCCACGTCCGCGGCGGTGTCGGCGCGCCCGTGCGAGCCGTCCTTCAGCAGCGCCTCGCAGGCGGCGGCCACCGCGGATCCCCACGAAGCGGTCCCCATTGACCCGCCGGCGAGCGGCGCGGCCGGGAGCGCGCTGTCACCGAGCTCCACCCGCACCCGGGCAGGCGCCACGTCGAGCACGGACGCCGCGATCTTGCCGAGCGCGGTCCGCGCGCCAGTGCCGATGTCGGCGGCGGCGATCCGCACCACGTACCCGCCGTCGAGCGCGTCGGCGGTCGCCGCCGAGGGCCGGCGCCGCGCCGGGTAGGTCGAGGCGGCGACCCCGGTGCCCGCGAGCCAGCGGCCGCGGCGACGGACGCCGGGCCGGGGATCCCGGCCCGCCCAGCCGAACCGGCCGGCGCCCTCACGCAGGCACGCGACGAGGTTCCGCGAGCTGAACGGCAGGCCGCTGTCCGGCTCGGCGGCCGGGTCATTCCCGATCCGCAGCTCCACCGGGTCCATGCCGAGGGCGACGGCGAGCTCATCCATCGCGGACTCGAGCGCGTACATCCCCGGGGTCTCCCCAGGCGCGCGCATCCACGACGGAGCGGGCACGTTCAGCCGCACCAGCCGGTGCGTGGTGCGCATCGCCGGAGTGCCGTACATGACGCGGGTGCAGGCGGCGGTCTGCTCGGCGAACTCGGTGCGCACCGCGGTGTGCTCGATGACGTCGTGCGCGACGGCGGTCAGCTTGCCGTCCGAGGTGGCGCCGAGCTCAAGCCGCTGAATCGTCGGCGTACGGTGGCCCGTCAGCGTGAACATCTGCTGCCTGGTCAGCGCCACCTTGACCGGCCGGCCCACCTCCCGGGCGGCGAGCGCCGCCATGATGGCGTGCGGGCGGGTGGTGCCCTTCGACCCGAACCCGCCGCCCACGTGCGGCGAGATGACCCGCACCTGCTCCGGCGGCAGGCCGAGCGTGGCCGCGATCGTGTCCCGGTCCGCGGACGGCCCCTGGGTGGAGTCCCAGATGGTCAGGGCGCCGGCGTCATCCCACGCCGCGATCGCGGCGTGGGGCTCCATCGGGTTGTTGTGCTGCACGGGCGTCGTGTACGTGACGTCCACCCGCGCCGCCGCGGCCGCCAGCGCGGCGGCCACGTCACCGTAGCCGGTGTCGGTGGGCAGCGCAGGGTTGATCTTCTCCGGCCGGTACAGCCGCGGGTGGTCCGCGCGCAGCACCACGTCGTGCGGCTCGGGCTCATAGCCGACCCGGACGGCGGCCGCGGCCGCGCGCGCGTTCTCGAGCGTGTCCGCCACGACCACGCCGACGAGCTGCCCGCGGTAGGTGGCCTGATCGCTCGTGAAGAGCGCGAGCTCGAAATTCTTTGTCCCGAACGGCCTCGTGGTGACTCCCCCGAGTACCGCGAGCACCCCGGGCATGGCGAGCGCGCCGGCCGCGTCGAACGCGCGCAGCCGGCCGCTGGCGATCGCCGCCAGCACCGGGTAGCCGTACACCGCGTCAGGCACCGGGTACTCGAAGGCGTACTTGGCGGTGCCGGTGACCTTCTCCGGTGCCTCGACCCGGGTCACCGGGACAGCTCCTCGAGCACCGAGACGATCAGGTTGCGCGCCAGCGTGGCCTTGTACTCGGTGCCGGGCAGCGGGCGCGCGTAGCGCAGCTCCTCGTCGGCCGCCCTGGCGAAGGTCTCCCGGCTGGCGGGCAGGCTCAGCGCCACCCGTTCGGCGGCGTGCGCGCGCCACGGGGCGTGCGCCACCCCGCCAAGGGCCAGCCGGCAGTCCCGCACCCGCCCGTCCTGGCCGATGTCGAGCACCGCGGCGAGGGACACCAGCGCGAACGCGAACGACGCGCGCTCGCGCACCTTGCGGTATGTCGAGCGGCCCCGGGGCGGCGGCGGCAGCTTGACCTCGGTGATCAGCTCCCCCGGGGTGAGCACGGTGTCCAGGTCCGGCCTGCTGTCGGGCAGCCGGTGCAGCCCGGGCATCTCCACCCACCGGCCACCGTCCGGCCCGGCCACCCGGACCCGGGCGCCGAGAGCGGTCAGCGCGACCGCCATGTCCGACGGGTGCGTTGCGACGCAGAACGGCGAGTGCCCCAGGATCGCCATGTTCCCAGTCTCCGCCCCCGGCTCGGTCGCCTGGCAACCGGACCCCGGCTGGCGCTTATTGCACGGCATCGTGACGTCCTGGAAGTACGGGCACCTGGTGCGCTGCAGCAGGTTCCCGCCGACGGTGGCCATGTTGCGGATCTGGCCGGAGGCCCCGTTGAGCACGGCGCGGGCTAGCATCGGGTAGCGCTCGCGCACGACCGGGTGATTCGCCAGATCGCTGTTGCGCACCCCGGCGCCGACGCGCAGTTCACCGTCGTCGCCTTCGCTGATACTGGCGTCCACCGCGCGGGTCACGTCGACCACGTGGTCCGGCGCCGCGACGCCGAGCCGCATCAGGTCCACCAGGTTCGTGCCGCCGCCGAGGTAGGCGGTGCCCGGCCGATACTGGCTGACAGCCTCGGCCGGGCTGCCAGCCCTGACGTAGCTGAAGGCCCTCACGACAGGCCCCCGTCGGGAGCCGAGACGGCCATGATGGCCTTGACGATGTTGACGTAGGCGCCGCACCGGCACAGGTTGCCGCTCATCCGCTCGTGGATCTCCCCCGGCGTCAGCGGCGGGTCGGCGGTCAGGTCATCGGTGACCGCGCTCGGGCCCGCCTCGGCGAGCATCCCGGCCGCCGAGCACAGCTGCCCCGGCGTGCAGTACCCGCACTGGAACGCGTCGTGCCTGACGAACGCTTCTTGCAGGGGATGCAGCCCATCGCCGTCGGCCAGGCCCTCGACGGTCCTGATGTCCGCGCCGTCGTAAGCGACCGCGAGGGCCAGGCACGAGTTGGCGCGACGGCCGTCGATGAGCACGGTGCAGGCGCCGCACTGCCCGTGGTCGCACCCCTTCTTCGAGCCGGTCAGCCCGAGCCGCTCGCGGAGCAGGTCGAGCACCGACATCCGGTTGTCGACCTCGACGGCGCGTGGCTCCCCGTTAACGATCACGGTGACCTGGGATATCTCAGTGTTCTCCATGACGAGCACCGCGTACCCGGGCCGGTCCCGGCTAATCCCTGTCCGCGGCACTAAGCATGATTATGAAATCTCTGAGTCTGTCAGTGGCAGGTGACCTTGGGGTTCGCGCCGATGTAATTGAGCGGGCCCGCGAGGATCGTGACGAACACGGTGCTCGCGTGAGCGCAGGTCACCGAGGAGCCATAGTATCCACGCTGCCCGGCGGCGATGGCGCCGATAATGAGCCAGATTGCCAGGATAACGGAGCCGAGTCTCATCAGTTCCTCTTCCTAACCTTTTCCATTGTTGGCCCCCGGCTACTTCCCCCGGAATTCAGGGACATGCGGATCAAAAGGCTCATGCCGCCTCTGCCATCGAGTCCGCGAGCCTGGCCCGCAGCCGTTTACGGGCGCGGTGCAGCCGGGACATCACGGTCCCGATCGGCACCCCGGTGATTTGCGCAATCTCGGCGTAGCTGTAACCCTCCGCATCCGCCAGGTAGATCGTCGTCGCCAGGCGGGCGGGCAGCTCGCGCAGCGCCCGCTTGAGCACGGGATCCGGCATGCGCGCCAGCGCGGCGTCCTCGGCCGAACTCGCGGCGGCCGTCCGCTCGGGCGAAGACGGCTCGATGGTGTCCAGCGGGAATTCCTGGGGCCGGCGGCGCCGCGCCCGGCAGGTCCCGTAGAACGCGTTGGCCTGGATGCGGTGCAGCCAGGCGCGCAGGTTCGTGCCCTGCTGGAAGGTCGCGAAGCCCGCGAAGGCCTTCGCGAACGTCTCCTGCACAAGATCCTCCGCGTCCGCGGGGTTCCCGGTCAGCCGCAGCGCGGCGGAGTGCAGCTGGGGCTGGTAAGGCAGCACCTGGTCGGCGAACCGATCCGCTGGCTCAGCGGGACTACTCACCTTGGACCTCCCGGGTAACGGCCTCCCTCCACTACCCGGCTGCTGGGCGGGAAACGTGACAATGCGGGGTATAGGCGACACGGTGAGTGGTCATCGGGCGCGGGCGGACCCGGAACCGCCGTCCGTGCCCAGGAACTCTAAGACTCGCGTACCCTTAGCTACGTTCCCGCTTGTGCGCGGCGTGCGGTATGAGCATAATGCTGCGTGTTGTGGGCAATTGCCCGCGCACGTTTCCTGGGTCCGGAGATGCGGCCCGCCCCTTAGCCTGTGAAGGGCGGTGTCGTCGTGTCCGAAGTGCGTTTTCTCATGTCCTGGTACGGCCGGACCGCCGTGGTGAGGTTGCCCGCGGAAATTGACCTGACCATCGCCGACGACATGCGCGAGGCGCTGCTGTCGGTGCTCAACAAGGGCGCGCTCGGTCTCGTGGTGGACATGACCGCGACCACGTTCTGTGATTCGGCCGGCATCACCGCGCTGGTGCGCGCCTCCCGGCGCGCTGAGGCTACCGGGGCCACGATGCGCGTGGCCGCGATCGGCCCGCCGGTGCTGCGCGTCTTCTCCCTGGTCGGCATCGACCGGCTGATCGACATCTACCCGACGGTGGACGACGCCCGGGCGTCGCTACCTGACCAAGAGGGGGGGCTGGTCCGATGACGTCGCCTGGCCAGAGCGGGGGCCTGGTCAGGCGACTGTCATCGACAGCAACACGCGCACGCCCTGCGGGCCGGACTCCACGGACACGTGGTCGCATAGGCGCTGCAGCAGCCAGCGGCGGAGCCGCTCCGCGTCGCCCTGCCTGGCGCCCCGGGGCCCGTCTGCCAGCAGCGTGCCGTCACCGCGCACCTCGCAGAACGCCCGGTTCTCCGTCGTCCACAGCCGCAGCCTGGCCGTGCACGGCCCCTGCGCGACCGCGCAGGCCGCGGCCTCGCTGACCGCCTGCACGAAGTCCGACAGCTTAGCCATGCCCATCCCGGCGTGGGCGCCGAACGCCGCCGCGGCACGGCGGACCGCCGGGATGTCCGCGAACCGGAATGTCTGCTCCGCCAGCGCGCGGACCATCGGAAGGACTGGGTTCCCGCGGCCGGCGTTCGGGCCGCGCATCCGTGTGTTCATCGTCGCATCAACCGTCCTGGAAATCGTTCGCGGCCGACCGCGGCGGCTCGCCGCTCACGCTCGTGACGATCGTCGCGGCCAGGTCGCGGATTTTGACGTTGGTGTTCTGGGACACCGTCTTCAGCACCGCGAAGGCCCTGTCCTGCGGGCAGCGCTCGGTGGCCATGATCACGCCGAGCGCCTGGTCGATGACCGCCCTGGAGACCAGCGACGACCGCAACTGGTCGTTGGTGTCGTTGCACGATGCCATCCGCAGCGCCAGCGTCAGCGCTCCCGACGCGTGCCCGGCGAACTGCTCCGCTCGCGCGGTCTCGGCCGGCCCGAACGCGCGCGGCCGCCGGGCGTACAGGGTGAGCGCGCCCGCCGGCTCGCCGTGGGCGAACAGCGGTACCGCGAGGCACGTGCGGAGGCCGAGCGCGACCGCCTGCCGGGAAAAGCGCGGCCACCGGTCGTGGACGGCGAAGTCGTCGATGCGCACCGGGCGGCCGTGCCGCATCGCATGCAGGCACGGCCCGTCGCCCATCCGGTACTGGATGTCGTCCGCCTGGGCGGCGAGCTGGTCGGTGCACGCGACGGCGGCGGGTGGGCGGCCGCGCTGTCGCAGCGTCATGCCGCAGGACAGCCCTTCGCCCGCCACGCGGGCGGAAAGCACCGCGAGCTCGTGCAGGAACTGCTCCACGCTGTCGGTCTTCAGCAGCGCGTTCTGCAGCCCTACGAGCTCTGCTGTATGACCTTGATTCTGCACGTTGTCCTCCTACCCGTGGCCAGGTGATGAAACGTGGCGGGCCGGCGGGTTAGCCGGCGATGCCCGGGTAGCGCGATGAGAACACCCCAGCGAGGAGGAGACATGACAGCATCAGCAGCCGTCGTATGGGCCATCGTCGCGGTCGCCGTGGCCGGGCTGGCGGTGTGGCTAATCGCGGTCTCGCGGACCGAACGCTACCCCTACTTCCGGAATCCGCATGACGACCGCAGGCGGGGCCGGGTGCAGGGCGGCACGCATGTCGGCGGCGGGCGGAGCGTGGCGCCGCGGCGCGACGCCCCGGTCATCCCTGACGAGAACCCGGACGATAGCATGCTGCCGGACCGCGCGGGGCGGCCGGGCAGCGGGTCGGGCAATCCGCTCGACTTGTGAACGCCGACCGCCGAACGGAGTGCGAGCTAGGTGTTGGGTTCCGCCTTGCTGACCTCGGCGAGCGACGACTGCCCCTCGGTGCCGGAGGCGGCGAGATCGCCCATCGACACGATGCCGACGATCTGGCCGTCCTCGATGACCGGGAGCCTGCGGACGGCGTTCTCGCCCATCAGCCGCTGGGCCTCGGCCACGTTGGCGTCCGCGTCCACGCCGACCAGCTTGGCGCTGCAGACCGGTCCCACGGGAGAGTCGGGCCCGGCGCCCTCGGCCAGGCCGCGGACCACCAGGTCCCTGTCCGTCACCACGCCGCTGAGCGAGTCGCCATTGACAACCAGGACGGCGCCGACGCCTGCGTCACGCATGACGCGGGCCGTCTCCGCGAGCGTCTGGTCGTAGTAGACGCCGACCGGATCGGGGGTCATGATGTCGCGGATCTTCTTATCCATGATGTCTCTTTCCCTCCGGGTCCGTTCTTCCTGACTTCGCTACCGGCCGCCGCCGCGCCTAAACGCCTGATCCCCCGGAGCCGGGGCTCCGGGGGATCAGGCACGCGGGGACAATCGCGGGTCAGCGCCGCAGCAGGCGGCGGCGGCGCCGCCGGTAGTGAAGCCGTGAGCGGGGATGGCTCACGGCGCTGATCAGCAGCGCGGCGACGATCAGTGAGACGATGAACGTGATGATCGCGTGCCCCGCGCCGAGCAGCGCGAAGGTGACCACGCCGCCCACCAGGGCGCCCACGATGCCGATGAGCACCGTCAGGATGATGCCGATACGCTGCCGTCCGGGGACGAGCAGGTGCGCCACCGCGCCGATCACCAACCCGATGATCAGCCAGGTGATGATGGTCAGGAATGTCATGGCAGCCTTTCCCTTCGGGTCCCTCTGGGGGACTGCCTCCCGATTACCCCGGGCAAACCGGTCTATTCGGCTTCACACCGGCCATTCGGCGGGCAGCGGCGGCACGGCGTTCGCCCGCGCCACACCCGCGTAGAAGCCGGCGCTGGCCTTGGGGGTCCGGTTCTGGGTGGCGAAGTCCACGTAGACGATGCCGAACCGCTTCTGGTAGCCGTAGGCCCACTCGAAGTTGTCTAGCAGCGACCACACGAAGTACCCGGCCAGGTTCGCGCCGTCATTGACCGCGCGGGCGGCGGCGTGCAGGTGCTGGTGCAGGTACTTGATCCGCTCCAGGTCTTTCACGACGCCGTCGGTGCCGAGGTAGTCCTCGGCCGCACAGCCGTTCTCGGTGATGTGCAGCGGCAGGCCAGGGGCGTCTTTCGATAGCCGCAGCAGCAGCTCGTACAGGCCCTCGGAGTCGATGAGCCAGCCCATGTTGGTGTGCTCTAGTTCCACGGGATCGAACTGGACGACGCCGTCGAGGCCGGGCAGCGCGGGTCCCTCGCCAAGCAGCAGCCTGGCCGGGTCGCCGCAGCGCAGGTGAACGGGCCGGTAGTAATTCACGCCAAGGAAGTCCAGCGGGGCGCTGATGGCCGCCAGGTCGCCATCGCGTACGAGGCCGGCCGGCGGCAGTATCCCGGGGAGGGCGTGCGCGGGGTACCGTCCGTACAGCAGCGGGTCGAGGAACAGGCCGTTCATGGAGGCGTCGGTGACGCGGGCGGCGTGCTGCAGGTCCTCGGGGGCGTCGGAGCCCAGCCGCACCGGGGTCAGGCTGAGCGTGACGCCCACGTCCGTCCCTGCCGGGGTGACGGCGCGCAGCGCGCTGGCGGCCAGCCCGTGCCCGAGCAGCAGGTGGTGGGTGACGGCGGCGGCGACCGCGTCATCGGTCAGGCCGGGGGCGTGCTCGCCCATCCGGTGCCCGTTGTCGGCGACGACGTGCGGCTCGTTTACCGTGATCCACGTCGGCACCCGGTCGCCAAGTGCCTCGCCGACGACTGACGCATACTCGGCGAGCCGCAGCGCGGTATCGCGGCTGGCCCAGCCGCCCTTGTCCTGCAGGGCCTGCGGGGTGTCCCAGTGGAAAAGCGTCACGCTGGGCCGGATCCCGCGCTCGGCCAGCGCGTCAAGGAGCCGCTTGTAGTAGTCGAGGCCGGCCTGGTTGACCGCGCCCTTGCCGCCCTCGCCGGAGGGGAGGATCCGGGGCCAGGAGATGGAGAACCGGTAGGCCGACAGGCCGAGCGACTTGATCAGGTCCGCGTCCTCGGCGTAGCGGTGGTAGGAGTCACAGGCGATGTCGCCGGTGTCGCCGCCGCGCACCTTTCCCGGGGTGTGGCTGAACGTGTCCCACACCGACGGGCCCCGCCCGCCGGCGGTTGCCGCGCCCTCGATCTGATAGGCGGCCGTCGCCGCACCCCAAGTGAAGCCGGCCGGAAACGAAAGTTCATCGGCCGGCGACGTAATGGCATCAGTCATGTAACTCCTCCTTGACGTGAACCCTGGCGGGGTTTAGCGTAAGCGCTTACACGGCACCTTGTAAACGCTTACATTATCGATGGGTTACGAGTTGGTAACGCTGTATGACGTCGCTCGGCACGCGGGCGTCTCGATCGCCACGGTGTCGCGGGTGCTGCACGGGCAGGGGCCCGTGCGGGACAACACCCGCGACCGGGTGCGTTCGGCGATCGATGAGCTCGGTTACGTCCCGGACGGGGCGGCCCAGAGCCTCGCCCGCAATCGCAAGGACGTCATCGGCCTCGTCGCGGTGGAGCACATGGGCCTGAAGCCCGACCAGTATGACATCGAGTCGATGAGCCTGCTGTTCTACGACGCGGTGATCCGCGGCGTCGAGCTGCGGATCCGCGAGAAGAACTGGGCCCTGCTGATCAACTTCCTGCGCGAGGAGGAGGACATGGCGCAGCAGGAATCGGTGCAGTCCCGGCTGCTGGCCCTGTCGGGCAAGGTTGACGGCCTGCTCATCGGTGAGGGCATCCTGGCTCCCCAGACGCTGGCCAAGCTGGCCAGGCGGCTGCCGCTCGTGGTCGTGGCCGGCGACACCGCGCAGCGGGCGGTGGACGTCGTGTCGGCGGACAACTGGTCCGGCGCGCACGCGCTCGTGGAGCACCTGGTCGTCGATCACGGCAGGCGCCGCCTGTTCCACATCGGCGGCCCGGCGACCGCGCCCGACGCCACGGAGCGGCGGCTGGCCATGGCGGCGGTCATCGAGGCCAACCCCGGGACCGCGCTGACGGGCAGCTACACGGGGCTGTTCAGCGTCACGTCAGGCCGGGAGGGCACGCTGGCTATGCTGGCGGCCGGCGGGGAACTGCCCGACGCGCTCGTCTGCGCGAACGACCAGATGGCGATCGGCGCGCTGCGCACGCTGGCAGAGCGCGGCATCCGGGTGCCTGACGACATCGCGGTGGTCGGCTTCGACGACATCTTCCCCGCCAGCCTGTGCGAGCCGCCGCTTACCACCGTTCACCAGCCGATCCGCAAGCTTGCTGAGGTAGCCTGCGACCGCCTCGCCCAGCGGATCAATGACCCGACGCTGCGGCCCAAGCAGGAACTGCTGCCGACCGAGCTTGTGCTCCGGTCGAGTTGCGGCTGCCCGCCGGGCACCATGGAGCGCTGGGAAGTCAGGCATGTCGCCCGGCGCAAGCCGACGGGCGCGGCAAAGTCCGGCCGACCCCTGGCAGGCACCGCAGCCGTGGCCGCCGAGCCACTGACAGCAGAAAGGTAGGTGGAAGGGCGTATGCAGTACATCCTCCGCCGCCTGGCCTTCTACCTGGTGGCGTTCTGGGTGGCCATCACCCTTAATTTCTTCATCCCGCGCGCCATGCCAGGTGACGCCGTCGACGCGGTGCTGGCGAAGTTCCCCCAACTGCTGCCGCCGGCCAGGAAGGCGCTGGAGGCGACGCTGGGGACCGGGAACCAGGGATCTGTGTGGAGCCAGTACGTGACTTATCTCAATCACGTCTTCCACCTTGACTTCGGCCCCAGCCTCAGCAACTACCCGACGCCCGTGACCACCATCGTGGCGAACGGGCTCTACTGGACGATCGGCCTCGTCGGCGTCGCCACGGTCATCGCGTTCATCGTCGGCACCGGGCTCGGCATCCTGGCCGGCTGGCGGGCCGGCGGCCGGCTCGACCGCTCGCTGCCGGGCATGATGTTCCTGCAGGCCACCCCGTACTTCTTCCTGGCCTTGCTGCTGATCCAGGTGTTCGGCATCACGTTCCACGTGTTCCCGGTCGCCGGGGCCTTCGACGGGATCAACTACACGCCGGGCTGGACCTGGCCCTACGCCGCCAACGTGCTGGACCACGCGTTCCTGCCGGCCCTCACGATCATCGTGACCTCGGTGGCCGGCTGGATGCTGCAGATGCGCAACGTGATGGTGACCACCGTCGGCGAGGACTACGTGATGGCCGCCCAGGCCAAGGGCCTGTCCGACCGCCGGGTCGTCTACAGCTACGCGGCGCGCAACGCGCTGCTCCCGCAGTTGCAGGGCTTCGGCCTCGCGATCGGGTTCGTCATCTCCGGCGCCCTCGTCATGGAGATCGTGTTCAGCTACCCGGGGATCGGCTACCTGCTGCTCAACGCGGCCGCCAGCAAGGATACCCCGCTGATGCAGGCCATCTTCCTGCTGATCACGGTCGCCGTGCTGGCCGCGAACCTGCTCGTCGACATCGTCCTCGTGTTCGTCGACCCGCGGATACGGACGAGGGAGGCGACCCGATGAAGGCACTGGCCCGTCTGTGGCGGCGGCTGCCTGGCACCGCGAAAGCCGGCGTCATCATGCTCGGCGTGTTCCTCCTCATCGCCATCATCGGTCCCGAGGTGACCCCCTACAATCCCAGCGTTACCACCCCGCTGCAGGCGGCCGCGCCGTCCGGGGCGCACCTGTTCGGCACCACGCAAACCGGCCAGGACGTGCTATCGCAGTTCCTGATTGGGGTCCGGCTGACCCTCGAGCTGGCCTTCTGGGTCGGCGTGATCGCGACCGCGCTGGCGGTGATCGTCGGCGTGACCGCCGCGTACGCCGGCGGGCTGGTGGATGAGTTCCTGTCCCTGCTGACCAACGTGTTCCTGGTCATCCCCGCGCTGCCGCTGCTGATCGTGCTGCTCGGCTTCCTGAACGGCACGAGCGCGGGACAGGGGCAGCTCCCTGTGATCTTCGTGCTCAGCCTCCTCGGCTGGCCGTGGGGCGCCCGGG
>DATBBI010000051.1:0-29459 GCA_036271115.1 Trebonia sp. | reverse complement strand
CGGGAACGACACGACGATCGCGTTCGCCGCGTCCCAGGGCAACCTGGAGCTGAACACCATGCGGCCGGTGATCATCGCCAACTTCCTGCACTCGGCGACGATCCTGGCCGGCGCCTGCCGGACCTTCCGCGTGTTCTGCGTTGACGGCGCCGAGCTCAACGAAACGCGCATCGCCGAGCACGTGAACCGGTCGCTGATGCTGGTCACCGCCCTGTCGCCGGTGATCGGCTACGACAGGGCCGCCGAGATCGCGCACAAGGCCGACGCGGACGGCAGCACGTTGCGCGAAGCGGCGCTGGAGCTGGGCTACATCAGCGCGGAAGAATTCGACCGGGTAATAGACCCCGCCGCGATGGTCGGAGACCTCTAAGCCGGGTAAGTGGTGCCGCGGCAGGGCAGCGCGTAACGAGGCGGGTAGTTACCGTGACACATAGGCGACTGGGACGGGCGGACATGGAGGCGTTGGATGACCGACGTGTATGACGTGATCGTTATCGGGGCGGGGCCCACCGGGGAGAACGTGGCCGCCCGCGCGGTTCGAGGGGGGCTTACCGCTGCCGTCGTCGAGTCGGAGCTTGCCGGGGGCGAGTGCTCGTACTGGGCGTGCACGCCTAGCAAGGCGTTGCTCCGGCCTGCCGCGGCTGTTTACGAGGCCAACCACGTGCGCGGGGCTGGCGGCGCAAGGCTTGATGCTGGCGAGGTGCTGCAGCGGCGCGATGAGTTCACTCACCACTGGAAGGACGACGGGCAGGTTGAGTGGCTGAAGAACGCCGGAGTCGACCTTTTCCGCGGGGTCGGGCGGATTTCCGGTAAGCGCGTCGTCAAGGTCGCGGATACCGAGTTGCAGGCCCGGCAGGCGGTCGTGGTAGCCGTCGGTACCCGGGCTGTCGTGCCCCCGGCGCTGGCCGGGGTCAAGCCATGGACGAGCCGCGAGGCGACGAGCGCGCACGAGGTGCCCGAGAGCCTCGCCGTGGTCGGCGGCGGGGTCGTGGGCTGCGAGATGGCCGCCGCCTGGTCGGCGCTCGGCACCCGGGTCACGATGCTGGCCCGCGGCCGGCTGCTTGAGCGGCTGCCTGGCTTCGCGGGCGACCTCGTGGCGAAGGGCCTGGCCGACTCCGGCGTCGACGTCCGCCTCGGCGTCGGCGTGACCGGCGCCACCAGGAGCGGGTCCGTCACGCTGACGCTCGACGACGGGACCACGCTCGAAGCCGCCGAGGTGCTCGCGGCCACCGGCCGCGCCCCGCGCACCGACGACATCGGCCTGGAGTCCGTCGGCCTCGCCCCCGGCTCCTGGCTCGACGTGGACGACACGATGCGCGTCACCGCCGTCGACGGCGGCTGGCTGTACGCGTCGGGCGACGTCAACCGCCTGGCCCTGCTCACCCACATGGGCAAGTACCAGGGCCGCATCTGCGGTGACGCCATCGCCGCTCGGGCCAAGGGCAAGGACCCTGAGGTCAGGGACCGGTCGAGCAAGACCTGCGTCCCCCAGGTGGTCTTCACCCGCCCTGAAGTCAGCGCCGTCGGCCTCACCAAGGAACAAGCCGAAGCCACGGGCCATACCGTCCGTGTCGTCGAGTACGAGATCGGCGACGTGTCGGGCGCAAGGCTCTTCGCCGATGGCTATCAGGGCCACGCCCAGATGATCGTCGACGAAGAAACGAGAACCATCCTCGGCATGACCCTGGCCGGTCCCGGCGTCGGCGAGATGATCCACGCCGCCACCATCGCGGTCGCGGGCCAGGTTCCCCTCGACAGCCTCTGGCACGCTGTCCCCTCGTATCCGACAATGAGCGAGCTATGGCTCCGCCTCCTCGAGACCTACGGACTGTGAGATGCACTCAGTAGGCATAGTCCTGCACCCGCAACGAGACTCCAAAGAAGCCGTCGACGCGATCCTCGGCTGGGCCAGCCGCCACGGCGGCACCGTCTACGGCATCGGCGACGAGATCTCCCGGCTGAACTGCGCCGCCACGGCGGTGACCGCCGAGGAGATGGCAAAGCGCGCTGACCTGATCGTGAGCCTCGGCGGGGACGGCACGATGCTGCGCGCGATGCGGCTGGCCGACGGGCAGCGCGCTCCCGTGCTCGGCGTCAACCTCGGCAAGCTCGGCTTCCTCGCGGAGGTCGACGTGCCCGACCTGCCCGACGCGCTGTCGGCCATCGACGCTCGCGACTACACGGTCGAGCCGAGGCTCGCCGTGGACAGCGTGGTCGGCGGGGAGCGCGTCACGGCGTTCAACGACATCGCCGTGGTCCGGGTGCCCGGCGGCACGGCGGCGGTGTCGCTCCAGGTGGGCGGGCAGCCGTTCGTCTCCTACGCGGCGGACGCCGTGGTCGTCTCGACGCCCACCGGCTCCACCGCCTACAGCTTCTCGGCGGGCGGCCCGATCATGAGCCCGGCCGTGGAAGCGCTGCTCGTAACGCCCGCCGCGCCGCACTCGGCCTACAACCGGGGACTGGTGCTCTCGGTGACCGACACGGTCACGCTCGAGGTGCTGCCGGGGAGCGGCGAGGTCGCCGTCGAGGTGGACGGCGAGGTTGCCGGTTACGTGAATCCCGGCGACGCGCTCGAGATCGACGCGCGTCCCGCCGCCGCCCGGGTGGTCCGGCTCGGCCGCACCACGTTCTACCAGCGTGCCAGGCGCAAACTGCGGATCGCGGACTCCGCCGAGCTTATCCCGCCAAACCTCCCGCGCCAGCCCCGGCAAATACCCAACGTAACGGGATAACTACTTAAAATTTTCTCCGCTGGGGTGTAACACCCGGACTGGGTGCGGCGCTTTGAACACAGGGCTTTCCCCCGCGAGGGAGTCCCCGGATGCCCCCCCGTCCGGGGACTCCGCTCTGCGGGTTCGGCAGCAGAACCCCCGGGGGAGCCCACCTCGCCGTCGTCGGCCGCGGCCCGCCATCAGCCGCGGCCGATGAACGGCATTTTTGTTGCCATGATCGTCATGAACTGGACGTTCGTGTCGAGCGGCAGCTCCGCCATGTGGCGCACCGCTTCCGCCGCGTGCCGGGGGTCAAAGGTCGGCTCGGGCAGCACGCTGCCGTCCGCCTGTGGGGCGCCCGCGGCGATCTGCTGGGTCATCTCCGTCGCCGCGTTGCCGATGTCGATCTGGCCGCAGGCGATGTTGTAGGGGCGGCCGTCCAGCGAGATCGACTTCGTCAGGCCGGTGATCGCGTGCTTCGTCGCGGTGTAGCCGACAGAACGGGGCCGCGGTGAGGTGGCGGAGATCGAGCCGTTGTTGATGATCCGGCCGCCCTGCGGGTCCTGCGCCTTCATCATCCGCACCGCGTGGTGCGCGCACAGGTACGAGCCGGTCAGGTTGACGGCGACGATGGACTGCCAGCCCTCGGGTGAGATCTCGTCCACCGCGCCGGGCGGCGCGCCGGTGCCGGCGTTGTTGACGAGCAGGTCCAGCCGCCCGTGCCGCTCGGCCACGGCGTCGAACAGCGCCGCGACCGAGTCCGCGTCCGTGACGTCGGCCGCCACCGGGTGCACCGAGCCCGCCGGGGCGAGCGCCGCCGTCTCTTCCAGGGGGGCGAGACGGCGGCCCGCCCCGGTGACCTGCCAGCCCGCCTCGGCCAGCGTGAGCGTGATCTGGCGGCCGAGACCGGTGCCGGCTCCGGTGACGACCGCCACGCCTTTAACAGCCATCTACTTGCCGCCGAACTCCGGCGGCCGCTTCTGCATGAACGCCGACACGCCCTCGATGAAGTCCGCGCTGGTGGCCAGCTCGCCCTGGATCGACGCCTCGAGCTCCAGGTGGGCGGCCATCCGGTCGTACATCCAGTGGTTGAGCTCCCGCTTGCTGCCCGCGTAGGAGCGGGTCGGCCCGGCGGCGAGCCGTGTCAGCAGCGCCTCGGCCTTCGCCGCGAACTCCGCGTCCGGCCAGGCGGAGTTGATCAGGCCCCAGTCGACGGCCTTCGCGGCGCTGACCCGCTCGCCGAGCATGGCCATCTCCGCGGCCCGCGCGAAGCCCACCCGGGACGGCACGAACAGGCTCGCGCCGCCGTCGGGCACCAGCCCGATGCCCACGAACGCGAGCATGAAGTAGGCCGACTCAGCCGCCACCACCAGGTCGCCTGCCAGGGCCAGCGACAGCCCCGCCCCAGCCGCCGGGCCGTTGACCGCGGTCAGCACCGGCTTGGGCATCTGCCGGATCGTGGTGACGATCGGGTGATACCACCGGGTCAGGGTCGTGTACGTGTCCAGCTTGCCGGCCACCGCATCGTCGGCGCCGTCCTTGAGGTCGGCGCCGGAGCAGAAGGCCCTGCCGTTCCCTGTCAGCATCACGGCGCGCACCGACTCGTCGGCGGCGACCTCGCGCAGCACGGTGAGCAGGTCTTGTGACAGTCCCTCGCTCCAGGCGTTCATCCGCTCCGGGCGGTTCAGCGCGATCTTTACCGCCGCGCCATCGCGATTCACTTCCACCGTCTCGTAACGGCGGGTCTGCTCGTTATCCACGGCCTTAATTTATAGTCCGAACAAGAGGTATGCCGAGAGGGAGGAGCCCACAGATGGCGAAGAAGTCCGGCAGTGAACGGCTGCCCAGGGGCCTCTACGAGGAGGAGCTCTACCGGCTGCAGGTGGAGCTCGTGAAGCTCCAGGAGTGGACGCGCGCATCCGGCGCGCGGATCGTGGTCATCTTCGAAGGCCGCGACGCGGCGGGTAAGGGCGGCACGATCCAGCGCATCACCCAGTATCTCAACCCCCGCTTCGCGCGGATCGCGGCGCTGCCCAAGCCGACCGAACGGGAGAGCACCGAGTGGTACTTCCAGCGGTACGTGGAGCGCCTGTCGGCGGCCGGCGAGATCACGCTGTTCGACCGGTCCTGGTACAACCGGGCGGGCGTGGAGCACGTGATGGGGTTCTGCACGAAGGAGGAGTACGCCCGGTTCCTGCACCAGTGCCCCATCTTCGAACGGCTGCTAGTGGAAGACGGCATCCTGCTGCGCAAGTACTGGTTCTCGGTCAGCGACGAAGAACAGCAGCGCCGGTTCCGGTCCCGGCTCGACGACCCCTTGCGGCAGTGGAAGCTGTCCCCGATGGACCTGGCGTCGCTCACCCGCTGGGAGGACTACTCCCGCGCCAAGGACGACATGTTCATGATGACCGACATCCCGGAGGCCCCGTGGTACGTGGTCGAGTCCGACGACAAGCGGCGCGCGCGGATCAACATGATCGCGCACCTGCTGTCCACGGTGCCGTACCACAAGGTCAAGGAGCCCGCGCTAAAGCTGCCGGCCCGGCCGCCGTCGTCCGGCTACAAGAGGACCCCGCGCGACATGCAGACCTACGTCCCCGATCACTCGGCCTCGCTGAGGTGACACGCCGGCCCGGCGCCAGTGCGGCACACTGGTGCTGGTGAGCAACACGGAACTGCGGCAGCGCGCCGAGGCGCTGGGCGTGCAGGTCACCTTCTGGGACTGGCAGGGGCGCGAGACCACCGTGCCAGACGAGACGCTGGAAGCGATCGTTTCCGTGCTCGGCGACGTCCCGCCCGCGCCGTCGGCTCGGCCGCCCGCCGAGCCGACGGTCGCGCCTGTCCCCGGGCAGCGCTCCTGGGGGTTCACCGTCCAGCTGTACTCGCTTCGCTCCCGCGCCTCGTGGGGGCACGGCGACCTGCGCGACCTCGCGGAGTTCGCCGCCTGGGCGGCGCGGGACCTGGGCGCCGGCTTCGTGCTGATCAACCCGCTGCACGCGGCCGAGCCGCTGCCGCCGGTCAGCCCGTCGCCCTATCTGCCGATGAGCCGCCGCTGGATCAGCCCTCTGTACCTCCGCATCGAGGACATCCCGGAGTTCGCGGCGCTTAATTTTCCCGAACGTGCGCGGCTGACTGCCCTCGGCGGCCCGCTGCGCGCCGCGAGCGGGACGGCCGCGCTCATCGACAGGGACGCGGTATGGCTGGCGAAGCGTGCGGCGCTGGAAATCGTGCGGAAGGTGCCACTGTCGCCGCCGCGCCAGGCGTCGCTTGACGCGTTCCGGGTCAGGAACGGGCCAGCGCTGGACGACTGGGCGGCCTGGTGCGCGTTCGCCGAGGTACACGGGCCGGACTACCGGACCTGGCCGGTCCCGCTGCGCGATCCCCGGTCGGCGGAGACGTACGTGCTGCGCGGCGACCTGTCGACGCGGGTGGACTTCCACGTGTGGGTGCAGTGGCTGGTCGCGGACCAGATGGCAGCGGCGCAGGCCAGCGCACGGGCCGCCGGGATGCCGATCGGCATCGTGGGTGACCTCGCGGTCGGCGCGCACCCAGGGGGCGCCGACGCGTGGGCCGGGCAGCACGTCTACGTGCCCGGATTCAGCGTGGGCGCGCCGCCTGACGAGTTCAACCAGCGCGGCCAGGACTGGACGCTGATGCCGCCGCACCCGGGGCGGCTTGCCGCGCTCTCCTACCAGCCGCTCGTGGAGCTGGTGGCGTCGGCCTTCGGCCTGGCCCCCGACGGGTCCGCGCTCGGCGGGGCGCCGAGCGCGGGCGGGCTGCGGATCGACCACACCATGGGACTGTCCCGGCTGTGGTGGATTCCCGCCGGGCAGCCGCCGGGGGCGGGCGCGTACGTGCGGTACGACGCCGAGGCGGCGATCGGCGCGGTGACGGCTTCCGCGACCGCGGCCGGGGCGGTCGCCATCGGCGAGGATCTCGGCACCGTCGAGCCGTGGCTGCGCGGCGCGCTCGCGGCGCGCGGCGTGCTCGGCACCTCGGTGCTGTGGTTCGAGCGGGGCTGGGCCGGAGAACCGCTGGCGCCGCAATGGTGGCGGCGGAACTGCCTGGCCACGGTGTCCACCCACGACATGCCGCCCGCCGCGGCGTTCCTGACCGGTCAGCAGGTCACCGAGCGGCTGGCGCTCGGGCTGCTGACCCGTCCTGAGGCCGAAGAGCGGGCGGAGGCCGCCAAGGCGCTCGACGACTGGCTGCGCGCCCTCGTCGGCGAGGGCCTGCTGCCCTCCCCCGACCCGGATCCCGACGCGTTCACCGTGGCGCTGTACGGCTACCTGGCCAAGACGCCCGCGCTGATGATCGGTGTCTCGCTGGCCGAGGCCGTGGGCGAGCGCCACTCGCAGAACATGCCGGGCACCACCACCGAGTACCCGAACTGGCGGATGCCGCTGTGCGGCCCCGACGGCGAGGCTGTGCTGCTGGAAGACCTTCCCTCGATACCCCTCGTCCGTGCTGTCGCGGGTGCCGTGGCAGGATCAGCTTGAAGGAGCGGGGATGACAGCCACGCACGACGAGGGGAGACGACATGCCGCCTACCGCGCTGCGGGAGCGCAAGGCATGGCAGGCGCTCCAGCGCCATTACGCGGAAATCTCCGGGCGGCACCTGCGCGACCTGTTCGCCACCGATCCCGGGCGCGGCGAGCGGCTCACCGCCGAAGCCGCCGGCATTTACCTCGACTATTCCAAGAACCGGATTACCGACGAGACGATGCGGCTGCTCATTGAGCTGGCCGCGGAATCGGGAGTTCCCGAGCGGCGGGACGCGATGTTCCGCGGCGAGCACATCAACGTCTCAGAAGACAGGGCCGTGCTGCACGTGGCGCTGCGCATGCCGGCCACGGAAAGCCTCGTCGTCGACGGTCAGGACGTTGTCAAAGACGTGCACGAAGTGCTGGGCCGTATGCGGGACTTCGCGACCCGCGTGCGCTCGGGTGAATTTAAAGGCTTCACCGGCAAGCCGATAAAAAACGTCATCAATGTCGGCATCGGCGGATCTGACCTCGGGCCCGTTATGGCCTATGAGGCGCTCAAGTTTTACTGCACGCGTGAAATGACCTTCCGTTTCGTATCGAATGTCGATTCCACCGACTTCGCGGAGGCGGTCCGGGATCTCAGCCCCGAGGAAACCCTCTTCATCATCTCCTCCAAGACGTTCGGGACGCTGGAGACGCTCGCCAACGCGACCACCGCCAGGGACTGGGTCGTCGACGCGCTCGGGTCGCGGGACGCGGTCGCGAACCACTTCGTCGCGGTCTCCACGAACGCCGAGCGGGTGGCCGCGTTCGGCATCGACACGGCGAACATGTTCGGGTTCTGGGACTGGGTCGGCGGCCGCTACTCGATGGACTCGGCGATCGGGCTGTCCACGATGATCGCGCTCGGGCCCGACGGGTTCGGCGAGTTGCTCGCCGGGTTCCACGACATGGACGTGCACTTCCGCACCGCGCCGCTAGAGGCCAGCCTGCCGGTGCTGATGGGGGTGCTCGCGGTGTGGTACCGCGACTTCTTCGGGCTGCAGACGGTGGGCGTCCTGCCGTATGACCCGTACCTGAAGCGGTTCCCCGCCTACCTGCAGCAGCTCACCATGGAGTCGAACGGCAAGCACGTCACGCTGACCGGGCGCCGCGTCGACTACGACACCGGAGCCGTGTACTGGGGCGAGCCGGGCACCAATGGGCAGCACTCGTTCTACCAGCTCATCCACCAGGGGACCACGATCATCCCGGTGGACCTGATCGGGTTCGCCCGCGGGCTCAACCCCATCCGCGACCAGCACGACCTGCTGTCGTCGAACGTGTTCGCGCAGGCGGCGGGGCTGGCCTTCGGGAAGACCGAAGAGGAGGTGCGGGCCGAGGGGACGCCGGACCGCGTTGTGCCGCACCGGGTCATGGAAGGCAACCGGCCGACGAACACGCTGCTGTGCGACATCCTGACGCCGCGGCTGCTGGGGTCGCTTGTCGCGCTGTACGAGCATTCCGTGTTCGTGCAGGGCACGATCTGGGAGATCGACTCGTTCGACCAATGGGGCGTTGAGCTGGGCAAAGTTCTCGCCCAGCAGATCATCCCCGAGCTCGAGTCGCCGTCTGAGCCGGCGCTGTCGCATGACTCGTCGACGAACACGCTGATCCGTCGATACCGGTCAATGAAAACGGGGAGCTAGATCACCATGGCAACTGACAGGCCGATGCAGCTCGGCATGATCGGGCTGGGCCGGATGGGCGCGAACCTCGTCAGGCGGCTGATGAGGGACGGCCACCACTGCGTGGCGTACGACAGGAACCCGGACGTGGTCAAGGGCCTGGTCGGCGAAGGCGCCGACGGGGCGAACTCGCTCCAGGAGTTCGTCGGCAAGCTGGAAAAGCCGCGGAACATGTGGATCATGGTGCCCGCCGGGGTGGTGGGGTCGACGCTAACGGCGCTGGTGCCACTGCTCGACGCCGACGACGTGGTCATCGACGGCGGCAACTCGTACTACAGAGACGACCTCACCCGGTCCGCCGCGCTGAAGGAGCAGGGGATCCACTACATCGACGTGGGGACCAGCGGCGGCGTGTGGGGCCTGGAGCGCGGGTACTGCCTGATGATCGGCGGGGACGACGCCGCGGTCGCGCGGCTCGACCCGATCTTCCGGACGATTGCGCCCGGTCTCGGGACCGTCGAGCCCACGCCGGGGCGGCAGCCCGCTGACTCCCCCGCGTCGGAGGGGTACCTGCACTGCGGGCCGTCCGGTGCCGGGCACTTCGTCAAGATGGTGCACAACGGCATCGAGTACGGCATGATGGCCGCGATCGCCGAGGGGCTGTCGGTCATCAAGCACGCCGACGTGGGGCTGCACCCAGAGATGATCGACGCGGAGACCGCGCCGCTGCGGAACCCTGAGATGTACCAGTACGAGATCAACGTCGCCGACGTGGCCGAGGTGTGGCGGCGCGGTTCGGTGATCTCGTCCTGGCTGGTCGACCTGATCGCCGCGGCCCTGGCCAAGTCGCCGGACCTCGACGACTTCAGCGGCCACGTATCCGACTCCGGCGAGGGCCGGTGGACCGTGCTGGCGGCGGTGGACGAGGGAGTGCCAGCGTCGGTGATCTCCGCGTCGCTGTACGAGCGGTTCGAGTCGCGGGACAACGGCGAGTTCACCGCGAAGATCCTGTCCGCGATGCGCTCGGAGTTCGGCGGGCACGCGGAGAAGAAGAGATGAGCTCGGCGCCGGAAACGTCGTCAGCGTCGTCGGTGTCGTCGGCCTCGTCAGCGTCCAGGACGCGGTCGCATCCGCGGCCGGAGCCGTACGTCTACGTGCTGTTCGGCGCGACCGGGGACCTGGCTAAGCGCAAGCTGCTGCCGGGGCTCTATCACCTGTTCGTCGCCGGGCTGCTGCCCGAGAAGTTCCGCATCATCGGGACCTCGCCGCGGAAGTTCGAGTGGGCCGACGAAGACTTCGCCGCGCACGCGAAGGCGGCCATCGAGGAGTTCGGCACGAGCAAGCCGACCGGGCCGCAGTGGGACCAGTTCGCGTCGCGGCTGTCCTTCGGCGCCGCATCACCCGACGACACGTCGCCGCTGGTATCGGCCGTCACGGCGGCCGAGTCCGCGATCGGCGGCCACGTAGGGCGGCTGTTCCACTTGGCGGTGCCGCCGCCCGCGTTCTCTTCCGTGATCACGCTGCTCGGCGCTTGCGGCCTGAATAAGGGCGACGCGAAGGTGATCATCGAGAAACCGTTCGGCGAGGACCTGGAGTCGGCGCGGAAGCTGAACGAGGTGGTGCACTCCGTCTTCGACGAGTCGCAGGTCTTCAGGATCGACCACTTCCTCGGCAAGGAGTCGGTCGACAACATCCTGGCGTTCCGGTTGGCGAACGGGCTGTTCGAGCCGATCTGGAACCGGCAGCACATCAGGTACGTGCAGATCGACGTGCCAGAGACGCTGTCCGTCGATGACCGGGGGGCATTCTACGACGCCACCGGCGCCTACCGCGACATGGTGGTGACGCACCTGTTCCAGGTGCTCGGCTTCGTCGCGATGGAACCGCCCACGTCATTGGTGGCGAAGCCGCTGCGGGACGAGAAGGGCAAGGTCTTCGACGCGCTGAAGCCCATCGACGTGCGGCACGTGGTGCGCGGGCAGTACAACGGCTACCTCGCCACGAAGGGCGTGGCCCCGGATTCCGATACCGAGACGCTGGTCGCCGTCCGGGCGGAGGTCGAGAACTGGCGGTGGCACGACGTGCCGTTCTACCTGCGCTCCGGCAAGTGCATGGCGGCATCGCGGCAGGTAGTGACCCTCGGACTGGCGCAGCCGCCGCTGTGGATGTTCCACACGCACCGGCAGGACGCACCGATGGGGCGGGTCAACGAGATCGTCATCGACTTCGCCGACCCAGGCTCGATCACCGTGGAGTTCATGGCTAAGGTACCGGGCCCGGATTTGTCCCTCGGCACCACGTCGATGACCTTCCGGTACGACGACTCGTTCACCCAGGCCAACGCCCTGGAGGGATACGAGCGGCTGATCCTGCTCGCGATGCTCGGCGACCAGTCGCTGTTCACCCGGGCGGACGGCATCGAACGCGTCTGGGAGATCTCCGAGCCGCTGCTGACCTCGCCGCCTCCGGTGCAGCTTTACGAAAAGGGCACCTGGGGACCGGACAGCATGCACCAGGTCATCGCACCGCACCGCTGGTACCTGCACTAACGCCGGAGGTGCGATGACCGGCAGCCCGCGGCAATGGCCCGCCGGCGCGCCGTAATCGGCGGCTCGCCCCATGATCACGACAGAAAAGCACGCTATACGCATGCACAATTTTCGTGATCATGGAATTCCACACCCAGGCCGCACACGTGGTGTGACCTGTGTGGCGACCGAGCAGGGTGGTCAGGCGCCAGCCTGGCTGAAGCGCCTTATTCCATGATCACGAAGACTCTGGGCTGCCATTGCAGACCAAGATTTACGTGATCATGGACCTTGCGGTCTCCGTGCCTTTAAGTCCGGGCCGACGGGAGTGCGTCATGGCGGTTCGTGGGTAGCCTCAACGAAGTTATGGCTGCCGTCGCGTTCGTGATCAATGGCACGCTGGCTAAGGCCGGCGGGCGGTTCCTGCCGCTGTGCCATGCGGCCGCCGCGCGCGCCGGGTGGACTCCGGAGTTCCACGTCACCGGCAAGGCCGAAGCCGGCGTCACCGCCGCCAGGGACGCCGCGGCCGACGGCGCGGACCTTGTCGTCGCCGTCGGCGGCGACGGGACCGTGCGGGGATGCGCCGAAGGCCTCGCGAACACGGGCATTCCGCTGGGGATCGTTCCGGTCGGCACCGGCAACCTGCTCGCCGCGACGCTGGGCGTCCCGGCGCACGCCAGGGCCGCGCTCGCCGTCGTCCTGGGCGTCCGTGGCACCCGCTGCGCGGACCGCAGGATCGACCTGGCCACTGCCGACGGGGCGCCGTTCACCGCGATGGCAGGCATGGGCCTCGACGCGGCGGTAGTGGGCGCGACCAGGTTCAAGCACCACTTCGGCTGGCTCGCCTACGCGATGTCCGGGGCGGTCCACCTCGCGCTGCCGCCGGCCAGGTTCACGATCAGCGTGGACGGCGGGGCGCCGGTCGAGCGCGACGCCCGGTCGGTGGTCGTCGGCAACTCGGGGCTGCTGCCCGGCGGGTTCACGCTGCTGCCTGACGCCCGCATCGACGACGGGCTGCTCGACGTCGGGATCCTCGCGCCGCACGGCCCGTTCGGCTGGCCGAAGGTCGCCACCCGCGTGCTGACGCACAGCCGGCACCAGGACCGGCACCTGACGCGATTCCAGGCGCGCACGGTGGAGATCACCGCGCACTCCGCGCTCCCCCGCGAAGTGGACGGGGAGCTCGTCGCGCCGGACCGGACCCTCACCGTGTCGGTGCAGCCGGGCGCTCTCGTCGTCCGGACACCCCGGGCCGGCTAGGCCGGCCGGACGGCGCACCCGGGGAGGCATGGCAGGCTGGTGGGTATGGCAGAGCCTCTTACCTTGATGGCGGTACACGCACACCCCGACGACGAGGCGTCCGGTGGCGGCATCCTCGCTACCTACGCCGACCAGGGCATCCGCACAGTGGTTGTCACCTGCACCAACGGCGAGTACGGGGACGCCCCCGGCGGGATCAAGCCCGGCCAGCCCGGCCACGACCCGGAGGCAGTCGCCCGGCTGCGTCTGGCCGAACTCGAAGAATCGGCCAGGATCCTCAAGGTCAGCGACGTGGAAACGCTCGGGTACCACGACTCGGGCATGCCGGACTGGGAGTACAAGGACCGGCCGGAAGCGTTCTCGAATGTGCCCCTCGAGGAAGTGGCGGGCCGGATCGGCGGCCTCATCGCCAAGTACCGTCCGCAGGTCCTCGTCACCTACGACGACCAGGGCGCCTACCAGCACCCGGACCACGTGCACGCCAGCCGTGCCGCGCAGGCCGCCGCGGCGGAGACCGGCATTCCGGCGAAGCTCTACCTGTCGACGATGCGCGGCAGCTCGTGGCGAAAGATATGGGAGGCGCTGCGCGCCGCCGGCGTGGAGGTCCCTGCCAGAGGCGACGACGAGGAGCTCTTCAGCCGGGCCAGGCAGTCCGAGGAGCGGATCACGACGACGATCGACATCCGCCCGGTCCTCGAGCGCAAGCGCGAGGCGCTGTACGCGCACGGCACTCAGATCAACGGCGACTCCTGGTTCGGCAAGATCCCGCCGGAGATCCTCGAGGAGGCCTTCGGATACGAGTACTTCATCCGGGTGGCCGACACCACTGGCGCGCAGTTGCCCGAAGACGATCTGTTCGCGGGACTGCGAACCGGGGCATGACCGGTACGTGGCGAAAAGGGGTCCGGCGGGCCGCGACGGCGACGAGCCGCGCGACGCTGATCCCAGCGCCCCTAGCGACCCCGGTACCTCCGGCACCGCCAGCGACGACCGGGTAACCGCCGCCGCGGACGAGCTGTACAGCGCCGACCCCGGCGAGTTCACCGACCGGCGCAAGGCGCTCGCCGACGCGGCGCGGGCCGCGGGCGACACGGCGGCCGCGAAGCGGATCGCCGCGCTGCGCAAGCCCACCCGTGCCGCCTGGGTGGTGAACCAGCTGGCCCGCGCCGACCCGGAGGCGCCGGACCGGCTCGCCGAGCTCGCCGCCGCCCTGCGCGAAGCCGAACAAGCCAAGGACGGTCCCCGGCTGCGCGAGCTGTCCGCGGCGCGCGGCCCGCTCGTCGATTCCCTGACCGCCCAGGCGCTCTCCGCCGCGGGCGTGGCTGACCCGCCCTCTGGCCTGCGCGAGGAGGTCACCGAGACGCTGACCTCCGCCATCGCCGACCCGGAGGTCGCGGCCGAATTCGCGGCTGGCACGCTGACCCGCGCCGCCCAGTGGGCCGGATTCGGGCTGGCCTCGTTCGGCGACACCCCGTTCGGCGCCACGGACGAGGGCGCACCCACCCGGCGCCACTTGCATGCCGTTCCCTCGCCTGAGGTCAGTGCCCCGGCGCCCGCGCCGGCCCGCGCCGGGTCACGGCGTGCCGCTCCCGGCCGGCTGTCGGAGGAGGAGCAGGCGCGGCGCGCCCGGGAGGAGGAGCAGCGGCTGGCTGAGGAAGCAGCACAGCGTGCCGCTCACCGCCGCCAGGCTTTCGAGGATGCCGAACGTATGGCTGCTTCGACCGCGGCAACCGCCGCCGAGGCCGGCGCGGCGGAAGACCAGCTCGAGGCGGAGGTCCGTGACCTCGAACAGCGGCTCACACAGGCGCGGGAAGACCTGGCCAGCGCGCGGATGCGCGCCCGCCGCGCCGAGTCGGCGGCACGCCGAGCCCGCCAGTCCCTCGACCGCCTCCCCGACCCGGAGTAACGATCTCAGGTCGTTACACCAACCACGTCCGCCTCCTCGCCTTTGTGTCGGCAACTTCCCATCAGTTATGACCACTTTCGCGCCCGATTTATCCGGAATGTCCCCACGTAAGTGATGGGAAGATGAAACCGGCCGCACAGGAGCGCCCGCCGGGGGCGCGCCGGTGCTCTGCACGGTTACTGGTGGGTCTGCTGTGATACCGGCACTGAGGCCGACCTGTCATTTGCGCAATCGGCAGGCTGAGGGGCGCTAGGGGTTGGGCTCCAGGGGCTGGACGCCCAGCGGGGGTTACGGGTGGGCGGTGGTGACGCCGGCGGACTTGAGGTGGGCCGTGTTCTCGGCGTCGAGGGTGGCGTAGGCGGCGTTTTCCGCGGCCGCGTACTCGACCGGGCCCGCCTGGCGGCCGTCGAGGCCGGCCTCGGCTTCGTAGACGATCGTGGCATTGCCCTCCAGGACCGGGAACCAGGCGCCGTCGCGGACCCGGATCGACGCGGCGGCGACGCCGCCCGCGTTCCGCACGACGAGGCGCTGGCCGGGGTCAAGGCCCGTCACCCGCGAGTAGGCGGCGCGGGAGGCGACCACGCCCGAGCCGCAGGACGGGGTAAGGCCGGCGCCGCGTTCGAAGGTGCGGACAAACACCTCCGGGTCCGCTGAGGCGGATGAGGTAGGAGGGGTGGGGGTGGAGATTGTTGTCGCTGAGGCGGATGAGGTAGGAGGGGTAGAGGCGGAGGTTGTGGTTCTGGCGTCGAGCGGCAGCAGGAACGAGACGTTCGCGCCGTCGGGGAACACCTCGTCCGCCCGCTTGCCCGCCTCGATCAAGTCGGGCTCGGAGTAGTCGGTCACCACGGCCACCACGTGCGGGTTGGGCACGGTCACCGCGGTGAAGCCGCCGAACGGCGCGGGCGGCGGCGCGGCGAACCGCACGGCGGGCAGTTCGAGCAGCACCTGCCGGACCCCTTCAGGGGTCGACGGCGCCCGGCGCACCGTGTAATCGCGGCCGCCGCTGGCCACCACCTCCGTGTCGGTTCCCCGCAGGTCCAGGATCAGCCTGCCCAGGCCGCGCATCCCGTTCCCGCAGAACTCCGCCGCGGAGCCGTCGGGGTTGAAGAACCACGCCTGGGTGTCCGGCGCGCTGGCGTCGTAGAGGTAGATCCCGTCGCTGCCGCCGGTCCACGCGTCCCGGTCGCACACGCGCCTGACGAACTCGCGAAGCGCGGCGCCGTCCGGCCATGCCGCCGGCGTCGCGTCCATCGCGAAGATCTCGTTGAGTGACCCGTGGGTCTTGACCAGGCGCATCGGTAAGCGAGTTTAGCCTGAGTGGAACAACGAGGCCGTTCGGGATGAACGGAAGCCGCGGCCACTCACATGCCGAAAGCCGGATACGTCGAGAAGCGGGCGCCTGCCGCGAAGTTCCTGACCGCCACCCGAGCGCGGTCGATCATGTTCGCGGGCAGCTCGGTCAGCGGAAACCAGCCGAAGTCGCTGTAGCTCTTCGTCGGTCCCCCGGTCTCGCCTTCCCAGCCGTCCGCGGTGAGGAAGAACGCCATCCGGCCCACGCCCGACACGTCGTGCATGACGTGGGCGAGCGCGACCCGGCCCGGGTCGAGAAAGATCCCGACCTGGGCGTCCGCTACCCGGACGGCGGCCTCCACGAGCGTCTCGCGCTCGGCTAGGCGCCCGGACGGCGGCTCGTAGGCGCCGTCTCCGTACCCCGTGTTCGCGCGTCTGCCGAGTAGCACCTCTCCCTGGTTGAGCAGCAGCAAGTGCACATCAACAATGAGCTGAAAGTGCCGGCTGTGCCTGGCCGTGTCAGCGGCCAGCGGCTGAGTGAGGGTTCTGGTCATGGCTCGATGTCCTGCCCGGCTTGCCATCATGTTTCCCCGGTCCCCGGTGCGGTTTCCCGCGTCCCCGGAACAGGTACGGTACAGCGGGCGTCCTGTGGATCGCCATGTGCGTAACCCCGCTGGTGCTGTGGATCGCCGCCCCTAGCCGGGTAGTTGGCTGTGGACTACCTGAACGGCGAGCCTGCACGTGCATGGGTTGGACGCTGTGGAGGTCAGCTGACCGGCTGTGGACGAACAGCGGCGGAAAAGTTTCCCGGCTTCAGCTCTCGCCGCGCTGGCGGATCGCTTTCAGTTCCTCATGCATCCGGTGCACGACCATGAACAACTCGAGAACCATGCGGTACGCGCCGAGCGTCAGTACCACCAGGATCGGGTCCACCACGAGCAGCGTGAAGAAGCCGCCCGCGGCGCCGCCGTACTTGAAGCCGAAGCGGAGGAAGATCAGCGCCCAGATCACCGTCCAGATGGTGACGAGGACGTAGATCACCTTGACGATCTTCGGGGTGACGAACGAGGTGAAGCTGAAGTCGAACAGCGCGCCGAAAAAGCCCTTGGCGTCGCTGCTGCGCTTCGCTCCGGCCCCGGCCTGCTTCAGGCCGGAGACGGCCTGCCAGTGCGGCGCCGACTGGCCCTGCTGGCCCTGCTGCTCCTGGTAGGCCTGGTCGCCGTACGCCTGGTCGGCGTACGGGCGGTCCTGTGCGCCGTAGGCCTGGTCCTGGACGGTGTACGCCGGGGGGGCGTAGCTGCCTTGCTGGGCGTAAGCCTGGCCGTAGCCCTGGGGGCTCTGCGCGTTCTGCGCGCCCTGGGCGCCCTGGGCGCCCGGGGCGCCCGGGGCGCCTGGGGCGGACTGCGGGTAGGCGTACGTCTCCTGCTTCTCGGCAGGCGGCGCGCCGAAGGCCTGCCAGGACGGACGGGCCTGGTCTTGCTCGGACGACTGCCATGGGGGATCTTGCGGCTGACCAGCCAACATGTTCTCCGAGGGGGGTCTTGGTCCTTGGGGTGGTAAATGTCGGACCTCGCGTTGTTCCGTTACCCTACCCCGTCCTGTGGTGAGACACGGGTGATGTCGCGCCGGGGGACGCGATGAGTTTCGCGGGCGCCTGTCGTCACTACTGGAACGATCGTTAACGCGGGAGCGATGGCACGCCAGTTCGATACCAGGCTACCATTTGAACAGGTGTTCCGAAAATCCATGAAAGGTCCAGTGCGATGACACAGGTACGGGTACTGGCGGGAACGCGCAAGGGTGCGTTCGTCCTCAGTTCTGACGGCAAGCGCGACAAGTGGTCTGTGAGCGGGCCGCATTTCGGGGGGTGGGAGGTGTACCACATGAAGGGCTCCCCCGCCGACCCGGACCGGCTGTACGCCTCGCAGAACACGGGGTGGTTCGGCCAGCTGATCCAGCGTTCCGACGACGGGGGCGCGACCTGGCAGCCGGTCGGGAACGACTTCGGCTACGCCGGCGGCGACCCGGGCACGCACCTGTGGTACGACGGCACGTCCCGGCCGTGGGAGTTCAAGCGGATCTGGCACCTCGAGCCGTCGCCGGACGATCCGGACACGGTGTACGCGGGCGGGGAGGACGCAGCGCTGTACAAGTCGGCCGACGGGGGCCTGACTTGGACCGAGCTGACCGGCCTTCGGGTGCAGCCCTCCGCGCCCGGCTGGCAGCCGGGCGCGGGGGGCCTCTGCCTGCACACGATCATCTTGCAGAAGTCGCGGATGTTCGTCGCGATCTCCGCGGCGGGCACGTTCCGTTCCGACGACGCAGGCGAGACGTGGCGGCCGGTGAACCGCGGGCTGCATTCTGAGGGCATCCCCGACGAGGACGCCGAGGTGGGGCACTGCGTGCACCACGTCGAGGCGCACCCGTCCCGGCCGGACACGCTGTACATGCAGAAGCACTGGGACGTGATGCGGTCCGACGACGGCGGCCTGTCGTGGACGGAGGTCAGCGGGAACCTGCCGACCGACTTCGGGTTCCCGATCGGCGTGCACGCGCACGAGCCGGACACCATCTACGTGGTGCCGATCACCAGCGACAGCCTGCACTACCCGCCGGACGGCAGGCTGCGGGTGTGGCGGTCGCGGTCCGGCGGCAACGAGTGGGAGGAGCTCTCGGCCGGGCTGCCGGAACGGGACTGCTACGTGAACGTCTACCGGGACGCGATGGCGGTGGACACGCTGGACTCGTGCGGTGTCTACTTCGGCACGACCGGCGGGCAGGTGTACGCTTCAGCCGACTCAGGAGACTCGTGGGCGCCGATCGTCCGGGACCTGCCCGCCGTGCTGTCTGTCGAGGTCCAGGTCCTGTCATGACCTCCCCGGGCGCCTCCCCTGGCGCCGCGCCCGGCACGCAGGTGCGCGTGGTGCTGCCCGCGCACCTGCGGAACCTGGCCGGGGTGCACGGCGAGGTCCTCGTGCGCCTCTCGGTCCCTGTGCTCACCCAGCGGGCGGTGCTCGACGCGATCGAGTCACGGTTCCCGATGCTGGGCGGCACGATCAGGGACCGGCGTACCGGCAAGCGGCGGGCGTTCATCCGCTTCTACGCGTGCGAGCAGGACCTGTCCAACGAGCCGCCGGACGCGCCGCTGCCCGACGCGGTGGCGGCGGCGATCGTGGCCGGCACCGAGCCGTTCCTCGTCGTGGGGGCGATGGCCGGCGGATAATCACCGGTGTGAGCGAGCTTTCCGGCGCCGAAGCCGGCGCGGACAACGGCGAGGACAGCAGCGCGGGCGCGGGCGCCAGTGACCGGACGTTCCTCGTCACCGGGGGCAACACCGGTATCGGCCGGGCGACGGCGACAGCGCTGGCCGCCGCCGGCGGCCGGGTGTACATCACGAGCCGTTCGGCCGAGGCGGGCGCGGCGGCGGTGGACGCGATCACGTCCGCCGCCGGCTCGCAGACGGTGTGGCTGCTGCCACTCGACCTGGCGTCGCTCGCCTCGGTCCGCGACTGCGCGGCGGCGTTCCTCGCCAGGGACGAGCCGCTGCACGTGCTGGTGGACAACGCCGGGGTCGGCGGGCAGCGCGGGAAGACAGCGGAAGGGTTCGAGCTGCACTTCGGCGTGAACCACCTGGGGCACTTCGCGCTGACGATGCTGCTGCTCGACCGGCTGAAGGCGAGCGGGTCCGGCGCCGGTCAAGGGGCGCGGGTCGTCACCGTGTCGAGCGACGCGCATTACGGCGCGCCCGGCATCGACTTCGACGCGGTGCGGCGCAGCACGCGGTCGTTCACCGGCCAGCGCGAGTACGCGGTTTCCAAGCTGTGCAACGTGCTGTTCACCCAGGAGCTGGCGCGCCGGGCCGGCGACGTGTCGTCGTACGCGCTGCACCCGGGCGTGGTCGCCTCCGACATCTGGCGGCGTGTGCCGCGGCCGGCCCGCGCCATCATCAAGCGCCGGATGCTCACCGTCGAGCAGGGCGCCGTCACGTCGGTGTACTGCGCGACGTCGCCCGCGGTGGCGGCCGAGAGCGGCCTCTTCTACGCCAAGTGCGCGGTGCGCGCGCCCAGCAAGGTCGCGACGCCGGAACTGGCCGAGCTGCTGTGGAAGCACAGCACCGAATGGACCGGCCTCGGCTGACCCAGCGCCCGCGCCGGGTCACCCGTTATCCGGGGCGGGTTACCCAGGCGCCAGGCGAGCTTCCGCGCGCAGCGGCTCGAACAGCTCGACCGGGTTCCCCGACGGGTCCTCGATCATCACCTGCCTGGCGCCGATCCCGTCCACGATCTCATTGCGGAACGTGACGCCCGCGGTGCGCAGTTCCCCGACGGCGGCCGGCAGGTCCTCCACCTGCAGCATGAACCGGTTCCAGCCGCCGGGCCGCTGCGCGGTGCCGTCGGGCATCGGCCGGGACCCGCCGCCGGGGTGACCCTCGGGGACGGGGGCGACCAGTACCAGCCGCAGGTCGCCGTGCGTCAGCATGGCGAACGCCGGGTCGGGGTGCATCAGCTCGCGGAAACCGAGCCTGTCGCGGTAGAAGGCGATGGCCGCGTCGACGTCGTCGACGATGTACCGAACGCTCACGGTGCTCATGGTGCTGATGACCTTTCGTGATAGCCCGCAGTGGGCTCGTACAGCTCGACGAGGTTTCCGGCCGGGTCCTCGACCAGCGCCTGCCGCACGGCGACGCCCGCGCTGACGTCGGCGTGGATGCGGACGCCGGCCGCGCGGAGTTCCGCGATGGTGGCGGTGACGTCGGGGACCTGGAGGGTGATCCGGTTCGACCCGCCGGCCGCGGGCACGGTGCCGTCCGGCAGCGGCCGGCCGGCGCCGGGCAGCCCGGGGACGCTCAGCAGCAGCCGGAAGCCGCCGCCGTAGAGCATGGCGAAGGCCGGCGCGGAACGCAGTTCCTCCTCGAAGCCGAGACGCTGGCAGTAGAACTCGATGGCGGCGTCGAGGTCGCCGACGAAGTAGCGGACGGTGGGGTTGCCGCGCACGCGTGCGGCGATCGGCGCGCCCTGCGGAGGTTGCGGGGCAGGCTGGCTGCTCACGTGGCGTTCGAGCGCACCGGAGGCGATCAGCTCGTCGATCGCGGCGGCCCGCGCCTGCATCTGCGCCTGCATCTGCTCCGCGTTGTCCAGGGCGCGCTGGATTACCAGGCCGATGTTGCCCACTTCCTCCGAGGTGCCGGTGACAGCCTCGTTGATCCGGCGCAGCAGGGCAGCGGTGAACTCCGGGCGCGGGTCGACCGGAACGACCGACAGCCGGAGGGCGTCAAGCGGGTCAGCGGCCATCGCGCCCCTCCTCCCGGTACACGGTGCGCAGCGCGGCCCGCGATCGGGCGAGCAGCGTCTCTGTGGCGTGCAGGCTCCGACCGAGATGCGCCGCCACGTCCGCGACGGGAAGCCCGTCGAGGTAGCGAAGGGTGAGCGCGGCCCGCTGGGGTGCGGACAGGCTGCGCAGCGCCGTGTAGGCGGCCTCGGTATCCAGCCACTCGTCCCACGGATCGTCGAGCGCGGCGCCTGCCCGCGCTTCCGTGGCCGCGGCACGAGTGCTCTCTTCCCTGGCGCTGCGCCGCCAGTGGTCCGCCAGCTTGTGCCGGGCGACGCCGATGAGCCAGGGGACCGTTATCCGCGGGGGGTCCGGCTTGGCGGCCCCGTCGACCGCTGCCATGAACGTCTCCGCAGCCAGGTCCTCGGCGAGGCTCACGTCGCCGCAGCGGGACAGCAGGTACCCGTAGACGTGCGGCAGCGCCCGGTGGTAGATAGCCGCCACCGGGTCCTTGTCAGGGACCTCTTCGCTGCCCACGCTAGTAAGTCGTCCGGCGCCGCGGGTTTCCGAACATCACCCGCTGATTTCCTACCCGCGCCCACGTCAAGCATGATCGTAGGCAGTAACGGGCACTGTTGTTCCGCGAGCATCACTCGCGATCATGGAAGCTGGGGGACATGGACCTTCCTGTGATGCCGCCGGTGGCGCCGATGCTGGCCAAACCGGTGGACGGGATTCCCGACGGGGACTACGTGTTCGAGCCCAAGTGGGACGGGTTCCGGTCGATCGTCTTCCGCGACGGGCCGGAAGTGGAGATCGGCAGCCGCAACGAGCGGCCGATGACCCGCTACTTCCCTGAGCTGGCCGAAGCCGTGCTGGCCGAGTTGCCGCCCCGTTCCGTCATCGACGGAGAGGTCGTGGTGCCTAACTTCGCCACCGGCCGGCTCGACTTCGAGGCGCTGCAGCTGCGCATCCATCCCGCGGCCAGCCGGGTCAAGCTGCTCGCCGCGCAGACGCCGGCCCACTTCGTGGCCTTCGACCTGCTCGCGCTCGGCGACACCGACTACACGGCCCGCCCCTTCGCCGAGCGCCGCGCGGCCCTCGAAGAGGCGCTGGCCACGGTCAAGTCGCCGATCCACCTGACCCCGACGACGACGGACAAGTCCGTCGCCACCCAGTGGTTCAGCCAGTTCGAGGGGGCCGGGCTTGACGGGCTGATCGCGAAGTCACCGGACGTTCTATATGAGCCTGATAAGCGGGTGATGCTGAAGGTTAAGCACGAGCGCACCGCCGACTGCGTGGTCGCCGGCTACCGGCCGCACAAGAGCGGCCCGGACGCGATCGGGTCGCTGCTGCTCGGGCTGTACCGCGACGACGGGCAGCTGGCCAACGTCGGGGTGGTCGGCGCGTTCCCCATGGAGCAGCGGAGGGCGCTGCGGGCGGAGCTGGAGCCCCTGGTGACCACCTTCGACCAGCACCCGTGGAACTGGGCTCAGGAGACGGAAGGCACTCGCACGCCGCGCAGTGCGCAGTACAGCCGGTGGAACGTCGGCAAGGACCTGTCGTTCATCCCGCTGCGCCCGGAACGGGTGCTCGAGGTCCGGTACGACCACATGGAAGGCCCGCGGTTCCGGCACACCGCGCAATTCGTCCGCTGGCGCCCGGACCGCTCGCCGTCGTCGTGCACGTATGCCCAGCTCGAGGAGCCGGTCAGCTTCCAGCTATCAGCGATCCTCGGTTCCGGATCAGTCATTCCGAACGGACGGGGCTGACTCTCATGGCGTCGCCGAAGACCGTGCTCGAGGTGGCCGGCCGCGAGGTGGCGGTGTCCAACCCGCAGAAGGTGTACTTCCCCCGCACCGGGCACACCAAGATGGACCTGGTCCGGTACTACCTGGCGGTCGCCGCGGGGGCGCTGGGCGGGGCGGGCGGCCGGCCGATGGCGCTGAAGCGGTTCGTGAACGGCGCGGAGAGCGAGCCGTTCTTCCAGAAGCGCGCGCCGGAAAAGCGGCCGGACTGGATCGAGACCGCGCAGCTGAGCTTCCCATCGGGGCGGGTGGCCGATGAGGTCGTGCTCCGCGACGCGGCGGGGCTGGTCTGGGTCGCCAACCTGGGCTGCATCGACCTGAACCCGCACCCGGTGCGCGCTTCGGACCTCGACCACCCTGACGAGCTGCGGGTCGACCTGGACCCGGTACCCGGCATCGAGTGGCCGCAGATCGTCGCCGTGGCGCTGGTGTCGCGGTCCGTGCTGGCCGACTTCGGGCTGACGGGATGGGCGAAGACGTCCGGGTCGCGCGGCATGCACATCTACGCGCGGATCGAGCCGCGCTGGTCGTTCACCGACGTGCGGCGGGCCGCTGTCGCGGTGGCCCGTGAGATCGAGCGGCGGGCGCCGGACCTGGCGACCTCGAAGTGGTGGAAGGAAGAACGGCACGGCGTCTTCGTCGACTACAACCAGAACGCCAAGGACCGCACGGTCGCCTCGGCCTACTCGGTCAGGCCGCTGCCGGACGCGCGGGTATCCATGCCGCTTCGCTGGGACGAGGTGCCTTCCTGCGACCCGTCGGCGTTCACGATCGACACGGTGCCGGCCCGGTTCGCTGAGCTGGGCGACCCGTGGGCCGGGATGGACGCCGAGGTCGGCTCGCTGGAGGCGCTGCTCGAGCAGGCGGCCAGCGACGAGGCATCAGGCCTGCCGGACGCGCCGTGGCCGCCGCACTATGAGAAGCAGGGCGGCGAGGCACCGCGGGTGCAGCCCTCCAAGCGCCGCGCGCCCAGCCCTACAGGGCGGCGCCAGCCCACCAAGCCGCTGATCGAGGTTGCCCGCGCGGCGACCAAGGCGGAGGCGATGGAGGGCCTGGAGCGGTGGAAGGCGCGGCACGCCGACGTATGGCCGCAGCTGCACCCCGCCGACGTGCTTGTCGACGCGATGCGCGGCCGCAGCTCCGCCTGGTACCGGATCCGGCTGAACCTGGAACACGTCCCCGAGGACTCACGCCCTGAACAGGAGCCGCTGGAGGTCGACTACGACCCCTGGGGGGGCTTCGACCCCCGCGAAGCGCGCAGAAACGCGCCGTAACCAATAGGGGCCGCCATTTCCCCTGTTTAACACCGATTGACTCTTGACCCCGTTCGCTCTTCAATTAACGAAACAGTTCGGTAAAGGGGAATCGTGATGGGCGATCGGGTGATCCGTGTTCGGCGATTGATCGGTATCGGGCTGGCCGGTTCGGCCATGGTGGCGGCGGTGAGCCTGATTCCGGCTCTTCCTGCCGCTGCCGCGCCGCTCGGCGGGGCCGGCGGCAATGGCACTTACCTGGCGCTCGGGGACTCGGTGGCGTTCGGCTACGTGCCGCCGAACGCTGTCCCGGCGCCGGACTATTTCGACCCCAGTTCCTTCGTCGGCTACCCGGAGGACGTGGCTCAGGCGCTGCACATTCCGGTGGCTAACGCCTCCTGCCCCGGCGAGACCACGGCCAGCTTGTACATCCCCGGCGCGCAGAGCAACGGCTGCGAGAACAGCCCGGGCTCATCCGTCGGCTACCGCACCGAGTTTCCGTTGCACGTGCGGTACGCGGGCACCCAGATGCTGTACGCCCTCAGGTACCTGGCCACGCACCGCAACACCCGGCTGGTGACGATCGACATCGGCGCCAACGACGTGTTCCTCTGCCAGGAAACGACGGCGGACGCCTGCGCGAGCCCGGCCGAGCTTCAGGCAGCGCTGAAGAAGATCCAGGTGAACCTGGCGATCATCTACGCCCTCATCCGTGATGTCGCCCGCTACCACGGGCCCTTGGTCGCGCTGACCTACTACTCGCTCGACTACGCCGATCCCACCCAGGTGGCTGGCACCGAGGCGCTCAACGCAGCGATCGCGTCGGTCACCGAGAAGTTCGGCGGGAAGGTCGCCGACGGCTTCGCCGCCTTCGAAGGGCCGTCCGACGCCGCCGGCGGGTCGCCGTGCGCAGCGGGCCTGCTGATCAAGCTTCCCGACGGGACCTGCAACATCCACCCCTCGCCTGAGGGCCACCAATTGCTGGCACAGGCCATCGAGGACGTCATCTAGTACAGCCGGCATCGCGCCTGGGTGACCGCTGCGGCACACTGGGATCAGGCCTGGTTACGCCGTCCCGGTCGCAGGAGGTAAACATGACAACCCCGCCGGATTTCGGAGGACGCGAGATCGAGGAGGGCCTGTTTGAGGATCTGGGCGGCACGCGGGAGGAATACCTCGAGGAACACGACCAGGTGAACGACGTCGAGGCCGGCGTCGAGGTGGACGACAACGAGGCGCACGCCCCGGGCAAGGTCTGCGTACATTGCGGCGCGGTCATCACGGCCGGCCAGGATGTGCGGCGCCGAGCCGACGGCCAATGGGTCCACGAAGTCTGCCCTGTTGTGTAGCAGGGTCGTTATCTCGGCGGTGACGCCGATCGCGGGTCACGACGGAGCGGGTGGCCGGCGGGAACCTCGACCAGGACGATCCGAATGCCGTCGGGGTCCTCGATCCACATCTCGACCAGTCCCCAGGGCTCGGTCACGGGTTCCCTGATGACCGGTACTCCGGCCGCAGCCAGCCGGGCATGCTCCTCGCGCACATTCCTTACCTGGATCCAGATCATCACCGACTGCCCTGGAGTGCCAGCCGCGTGCCCGGAGACTTCGAGCAATCCCTGGCCGAGGAAGAACACCACGCCAGGATGGTCGGGAGGGCCGAACTCCCGGTAGACAGCCAGGCCCAGCACGTCGCGGTAGAAGCGAAGGCTGCGATCCAGGTTGCCGGTGCGTACGAGGATCCGGCTGCTCAGAACGTCCACGCTACTAGGCTGGGATAGCCAGCTGCGCCATCGCAAGGGAGGTCCTCATGTCAGACGAGCCCAGCGCCGCGGAAGGGCCGGCCGTGCTCGCCGGACGCGTCAGGTCCGCGCTGGAGTCTGGCGATCTCGATGCCATCAGGGACCTGCTCGACCCCGATGCCCGCTGGGGTGCGCCGGAGGGTCCCAGCGATGACGACTGCCGCAACCGCGACGAGGTCATCGCGTGGTGGGCCGACGCGCGAGCCGCCGGCGTACGAGCGGTGGTCACCGAGGTCACCGTTGGCACCGGGACGCTCCTCGTGGGGCTTGACGTCACTGGCACGCCTGCTGCCCGCGAGGCAGGCGAAGCGGAGGGGCGCTGGCAGGTCCTCACCGTGAAGGGCGATCGCATCGCTGACATCCGCGGCTTCGACGACCGGGCGACAGCCGCCGCTCGTGCCGGGGTGCCTGTTTAGGTGAAGGTAACTGCCGAGGCGGCGCGTCGCTTTCTCGTAGCGCGGCACTTCCTCACGCCGGCACGGTCTGTCGCGGGAGGCCTCGAAGGCGTGATGCAGGTCTTTCACAAGCTCGGGTCGATCCAGTTCGACCCGATCGCGGTCGCCGGCCGGAACCACGACCTCGTGCTGCACGCGCGCGTCGCCGACTACCAGCCCGCCTGGTGCGACGAGCTGTACGAACGCCGTGAGATCTTCGAGGCGACCAACAAGGCGCTGTCGTTCGTCCCGGCGAGCGAATTCCCCTGGTTCCGGCACGCCATGGGCCGCAAGGGGCCCCGGTTCCACGGCGCGGCCCTCGCTGATAACGCCGCGGTGGCCGAGCGCGTGCTCGAACGGCTCCGCGCGGAAGGACCGCTGTCCTCACGCGACTTCGAGCGGGAAACCGGCCCGACGAAGGACTGGTTCGGGATGCCGGAGAATGCCGTGCGCGCCGTGCTCGAGGCTTACACCGTCACGGGCGTGATCGGCCTCGCGCGGCGCGACGGCAACCTCAGGTACTACGACCTCCTCGAACGGCTGCTGCCCGCGGAGGTGCTCACGCAGGAGGTCCCGGAGCGAGAGCAGCTCCGCCACAAGCTCCTGTCCCGCTACCGCGCCCACGGCCTGCTCGCCGCCGGCGGCGCGGGCGGTACGTTCGCACGCATCACCGCGCCGCAGCAGCGCAACGAACTGCGGAAGGAGCTGGTCGAGCTCGGCACGCTCGTGCCCGTCGACGTCGAGGGCGTGCGCGGCAAGCGCTTCGTCCTCGCCGAGGAGACCGAGCTGCTGCAGGCTCCGCCGGAGCCGGCCTCCTCCGTCGCGTTCATCGCGCCGTTCGACTCGCTGCTGTGGGACACCGCCCTTCTCTCGAGCCTGTTCGCCTACGACTACGTCTGGGAGGGCTTTTTCCCGCCGGCCAAGCGCCGGTGGGGCTACTACGTGCTCCCGATCGTCTTCGGCGACCGCTTCGCCGGCCGGATCGAACCGCGGATCGACCGGGACCGGGCTCGCGTGGAGGTGCTCAACGTCTGGTGGGAGGACGGCTTCGAGCCGCGGCGCGCCGCCGGGTTCGTCGAGGCGGCGCGCGACGCGCTCCGCGCCTACCTGCGCTTCGCCAGCGCCGATTGCCTTGAGTGGGCCCCCCACCTCACCATGGAGAAGCGTCTCTTCCTCGCCCGCCCGTAGACGGGAGTACAAGCATGGACAGCGCAGAACTTCGCGCCGTGCAGGAACCGCTCAAGGACAGCTATCGCCAGAACCCGGGCGAAGCGCTGATCACCTTGCGGGCGCACGGCGAGCTCGACCAGCAAGCCATCGCGTGCTCTGTGGACACGGGCCGGCAGCTAGCCGTCGCCGGCCTGCACCCGGCCACCGGCGGAGACGGCACGCTGCTCTGTTCCGGTGACATGCTGCTGCAGGCGCTCGTGGCCTGCGCCGGGGTCACGCTGCGCGCCGTCGCCACCTCGCTGAAGATCAGCATTGCCGGGGGAACCATCACCGCCGAGGGTGACCTGGACTTCCGCGGCACCCTGGCCGTAAGCAAGGAGGCACCGGTCGGATTCAGCTCCATCCGCCTCACCTTCGACCTGGACACCGAGGCGACCGCCGAGGAACTCCAGACGCTGATCCGGCTCACCGAGCGCTACTGCGTCGTCTACCAGACCCTGGCTCGCCCGCCGCAGCTAACGATGACCGGCGCCCAGGCACCGGGCAGCTAGTCGCGGTCAGCAGCAGCGCGTTCGGCGGCGGGCCGGCGGCGGAGGTCCGGGCGCTGGAGGGCCAGGGGCACGTAGGCGGACTGGTCGGGCGCGCCGACATCGGTGCCGGGCGGGACGACCTCGTCGATCCGGTCGAGGATGTCGTCGGGGAGCGTGACATCGATGCCCGCGAGCAGGTCATCGAGCTGCTCCATCGTGCGCGGGCCGATGAGCGCGCTGGTCACGCCGGGGTGGGCGATCGCGAACGCCATCGCGAGGTGGGTCATCGGCAGTCCTGCCTTCTCGGCGAGCGAGACGATCTGCTCAACGGCGTCGAGCCGGGACTCGTCGCTGAAGCTGGTCAACCTGGCGGCGCGGCGCAGGTCGGTCTGCTGGCCCTTGCGAATGCGGCCGGTGAGCATTCCCTTCGCGAGCGGGCTCCACACCACCACGCCCATCCCGTAGCGCTGGGCGACGGGCAGCACTTCGCGCTCGATGCCGCGGCTGAGGATCGAGTAACTCGGCTGCTCGGTGCGGAACGCCTCCAGGCCGCGCCGCTCGGCGGCCCACTGCGCCTCAACGATGTCCGAAGCGGGCATCGCGGAGCTCCCGATCGCGCGGACCTTGCCGGCGTGGATCAGGTCCGACAGCGCCGACAGGGTCTCGTCGATGCCGGTGCCGGGGTCGGGCCTGTGGACCTGGTACAGGTCGATGTAGTCGGTCTGCAGACGGCGCAGCGAGTTCTCGACCTCGGTCATGAGCCACCGCCGGGAGGCGCCCTGCTGATTGGGGTCATCCCCCATCGGGAGACCTGCCTTGGTGGCGAGGACGACGTCGCCGCGGCGCCCCTTGAGCGCCTTCCCCACGATCTCCTCTGACTCGCCCTTGCGGCCGGGCGATGCGGATGAATGTGACAGCGAGCCGGTAATAGGCGGCTGGATGTCACATTCATCCCGGGTGGATGGTGGCGGTGGTCAGTCCACGGCTACTTCGCCGCGCAGGAATTCGATGTAGCGGGCGGCGGATCTTTCCAGGACGTCGTGCGCGCCCGTGTGCAGGGTGGGCTGCCACCAGCCGCCGTAGATGCGGTCGAAGGGGTACCGGCGCACCGCGTCGACCACGGCGCGGACCGCCTTTTCCGGGAGCGGCAGCCGGTTCGGGGCGCTCCAGATAAAGGTGAGCCGCTCCTCCCCCGGCGTCACGCAGATCGTGTCGCCGGTGAACAGGGCGCCGGCGCCATCGGCCCCTCCGGCCCAGTGCACGACCGCGCTGCCGGGGAAGTGGCCGCCGCACTGGATGAGGGTGACGCCGGGCAGCACGTCCAGCGTCCCCGACCAGGTGCGCAC
>DATBBI010000050.1:0-4065 GCA_036271115.1 Trebonia sp. | reverse complement strand
GATGTTGTCCTTCTGCCTGGTCAGCTCGTCGACCTCGCGCTGCGCGGTCAGCCGGCGGCGCTCGGCCTCTGTCCTGGTCTCGGTCATCAGCGACTCGGCCTGAGCCTTGGCCTGGGACACGATCTGGTCGGCGTTCTTCTTAGCGTTGCTGACCAGCTGACGCGCGTGCTGGTCGGCGTCCCGCCTGGTCTGGTCGGCCTGCGCGGACGCCTTGGCGGCCCGCTGCTCGGCAGTGGAAGCACGCTGCTCCGCCTCCGAGACCAGCTTCTGAGTCGCGTTCTGCGCGGCGCTGAGCCGCTCGGCCTCCTGGCGCTCGGCCTCCTCGCGGCGAGCCGCGAGCTGGATCTCGAACTCCGCCTCGGCCTGCGCCCGCTGCGCCTCGCTCTCCTCGAGGATCCGCTGCGCCTGCGACCGCATCTCGTCGGCCTGGCGCTTGGACGTGGTGAGGATCTCGTCGCGCTCCCGCTTGGCCGCCGCCTTGAGCTGCGCGACCTCGCGCTCGGTCGTGGTGCGCAGCTTGGCGATGTCCCGCTCGGTCGCGGCGCGCTTCTCGGCGACCTCGTGGTCGGCCGTCGCGCGCAGCTTGGCGACTTCCCGCTCGGTGGTCGAGGTCAGCTCGTCCGCTTCGCGCCGCGAGGCGGTCCTGATCGAGTCCGCGTCGCGCTCTGCCGCCCCGCGGACCTCGTCGGTCTCGCGCTTGGCATTGGCTCGCAGCTCGGCGGCCTCGTTCTCGGCGGCCGCCCGCAGCTCCGCGCCATCAACCTTCGCGGCGGCCTTGATCTCGTTGGCCTCCGACCTGGCAGCCTGCACGAGCTCGGTGGCCTGCTCCTCGGCGAGCCGGAGCAGCTGCTCGATGCGCGCGCCGAGCCCGGAGTAGGTGGGCCGTTCCTGCTCTTGAATCTGCCGGTGCGCGTCGGTCAGCTCGCGCCGTGCGGCGACCGCGTCTTCCTGGTGCCGGCGAACTTCGGTGGCGAGCTGGCGGATGTGCTCGTCGACCTGGTGCGGATCGTACCCGCGCATGACCTTGGCGAAGTCGCGTGGAGGAGTCTCTTCAAAGAAGCTGGTCAGTTGAGCGTCAATGTCCGATTGCATGTGGCCTGATCCTGGATCCTGGTTAGACGGGGGGGACAGCTCGCGGGGTCAGCGGCCGGGTCGTCGCCGATTGCCAGCGAGACCGCACCCCCAACCCTACAAACCCGAGACCGTCTATCTACCCGGGAGGACTATGGCGCCGCATCGCGGACTCCGGCGAGTTACTCGCCCAGTGACAGGCACACTACTCCGCCTTCACCGGGTCTGTAGGCGCTTCACGGTTCTCCGCGCACCCATTCCCGGCGGTGGCTCAAGTCCATGCCCAAGGGCAGTCTAAAGGCCCCGCCGGCCGCCCGGAGCGGTGCCCCCTATCCCGGACATAATGTCTCACGCGCCGCACGGGGCTGCACGAGTTCCGTCAGTACGCCACCGAGGTCAGCCGGATGCAGGAAGGCGATCGAGGCGCCCATCGAGCCGTGCCTGGGCCGCTCGTCGATCAGCCGCACCCCGCGGCCGCCGAACGTCTCCAGCGCCGCGATCACGTCGGGCACCGCATAACCGACATGGTGAATTCCCTCGCCACGGCGGGCCAGGAACCGGCCGACCGGGGTGTCGTCGCCGAGCGGCTCGAGCAGCTGCACGTATGACTCCTGGCCCGACGTGGCGAGCATCGCCTCGCGCACGCCTTGCTCGGCGTTGGTCTCCTGGCTCACCACGGTGAGCCCGAAGACGGACGTGTACCGCTCGATGGCCGCGTCAAGCGACCGGCAGGCGATGCCCACATGATCGATTCGCAGCAGCATGTGGGTATCTTGGCAAATAGGCGCGGACGTACAACCAGGAGGCCGGCGCGATGGGCGACCCAGTGATCATTGGCGGAGCGCGGACGGCGATCGGCCGGCTGCTCGGTTCGCTCACAGGGTTTTCCGCCGCCGAGCTCGGCGGCTTCGCCATGACGGGCGCGCTCGGCCGGTCGAAGGTGGATCCCGGACAGGTCGAGTACGTGATCATGAGTCACGTCCTGCAGGCCGGGGCCGGCCAGATCACGTCGCGGCAGGCCGCGGTCAAGGCGGGGATCCCGATGACCACCCCGGCCACCACGGTCAACAAGGTCTGCCTGTCCGGCCTGGACGCCATCGCCCAGGCGGCGGACCTCATCAGGCTCGGCGAGTACGAGGTCGTCGTCGCGGGCGGCATGGAGTCCATGACCAACGCCCCGCACCTCCTGAAGAACTCGCGCAAGGGCTACAAGTACGGCCCGGTCGAGATGTTCGACTCGATGGCGCTGGACGGGCTGACCGACGCCTTCGACGGGCTGTCGATGGGCGAGTCCACCGAGCGGCACAACAAGAAGCTCGGCATCACGCGCGAGGAGCAGGACGAGTTCGCCGCCCGCTCCCAGCAGCGCGCCGCGCGGGCCACCAAGGACGGGATCCTTGCCGAGGAGATCGTTCCGGTCGAGATAACAGCAAGAAGCGGCGGAGCCGCCTTCGACCAGGATGAGGGCATCCGCTCGGACACGACCGTCGAGTCGCTGGCCAGGCTGCGCCCCGCGTTCGGCGCGGACGGCACCATCACCGCCGGGTCCTCCTCGCAGATCTCCGACGGCGCCGCGGCACTCGTCCTGGCGTCCCGGGAGGCGGCGGACCGGCTCGGCGCCGACGTGCTCGCCGAAGTCGGCGCCTTCGGCACGGTGGCCGGCCCGGACAACGCGCTGCACTCGCAGCCCGCGAACGCGATCAAGAAGGCACTCAGGAAGGCCGGCCGCGAAGTCAGCGACCTGGACCTGATCGAGATCAACGAGGCGTTCGCCGCGGTCGGCATCGAGTCCATGCGCGAACTCGGCGTCGGTCCCGACCGGGTCAACGTCAATGGCGGCGCGATCGCGCTCGGCCACCCGCTCGGCGCCTCTGGCGCGCGCATCGCGCTCACCCTCGCCTACGAGCTGCGCCGCCGCGGCGGCGGGCTCGGCGCCGCGGGCCTGTGCGGCGGTGGCGGCCAAGGCTCGGCCCTGCTGCTGCGGGTCCCGTGACAGCGCTGGACACAGACAGCCTCGCCGACCGGGTCAACGCTGGGGACGCGCGTGCCCTCGGCCGGGTGCTTTCGCTGGTGGAGGACGGAGACGAACGGGCCCGTTCGGTGATCAAAGACCTGAAGCCGCCGGCCGGCGCGCGCATCATCGGGCTGACCGGCGCGCCGGGCGCCGGCAAGTCCACGGTCACCGGCGCGCTGGTCAGGGCCTTCCGCGACCGCGACCTCAAGACGGCGGTGCTCGCGGTGGATCCCACCTCCCCGTTCTCGGGCGGCGCGCTGCTTGGCGACCGGGTGCGGATGCAGGAGCACGCGACCGACCCGGGGGTGTTCATCAGGTCGATGGGCAGCCGCGGCCAACTCGGCGGGCTCGCCGCCGCGACGCCGCAGGCGGTCCGTGTTCTCGACGCGGCCGGCTACCAGGTGATCTTCGTCGAGACTGTGGGCGTGGGCCAGGCCGAGGTGGAGGTCGCGTCGGCCGCGGACACGACCGTCGTGCTCATGGCGCCTGGCATGGGCGACTCGGTGCAGGCTGCGAAGGCCGGCGTGCTCGAGGTCGCCGACGTGCTCGTGGTCAACAAGGCGGACCGGCCGGACACTCAGGCGACGGTGCGCGACCTGCGCGCCATGGTGGCGCTCGCCACCGCCAACTGGAAACCGCCGATCGTGACCACGGTCGCCACGGCTGGCGAGGGGATCGACGAGCTGGTCAGGCAGCTCGACCGGCACTGGGCGTGGCTGGCGGACAGCGGCGAGCGGGACCGGCGGCGGCTGGCCCGGGCGCGGGACGAGGTGGCCGCGCTGGCGTTCGGCGCGGTCCGCGACAGGCTGCGGGTACCCGACGAGCTGGCGGCACGGGTAGCGGACGGCAGCTGCGCGCCGCACGAGGCGGCTGAAGAGGTATTGGCCACCGTGCTGGGTGCGTAATGTGTGCCCTGTGCGGAAAGCGCTTGGCCTGCCCTTTGACCCCATCGACCTCGCCGCGCGGATCTGGGAGCACCG
>DATBBI010000049.1:0-1793 GCA_036271115.1 Trebonia sp. | reverse complement strand
TCGTGGCTCGCGGCTGGTTCTCGCTGAACGAAAAGGATAGCCTGACCAATACCGAGGCCGACATACTCGGGACGGGCGGCGAGATCTGCTTCTTCATAGCCGTGTCGATTACCCCGCTTATTACCGTGACCGGAGCCCGGTGGTTCGCGCCCCTGCGGCGCTGGTACGGCATCATGTTCATGCTCATAGGGATCTCGGACGCGACCACAGCGGCCATTTCAACCGACTTCGCCGGGGGCGTTTTCGGCCGGCTCGCCGGGCATACCTTCCTGGTAACGGGGCTCTTCATCGTCCTGATGGGCATCCCGGTCCTGGCGACGGCCAATACGCCTGCGCAGCGAAGGCTCGGGAAACACTGGAAGTCGATCCAGCGCGTGACCTACGCGCTCTGGGCGCTGATCGTTGTTCACTTGCTGCTGCTCGACGGATTCAAGCCCTTCCAGACTCCGGAGGGAGACGGCGACCCCGTCTTTCACCAGCGCTTCTACCAGGCCGTCGCGATAAGCCTTCCGCTGGTCATCCTCAGGATCCCCCCGGTGAAGCGCTGGTGTATCAGCAAGCGGGCGAACGGCCAGCAATGGAAGGTATGGCTTCTCGTCGCGGTGATCGGCGTGCCGTATGTCGTCGGGATGATTTACATCATCAACGAAGAGATCTTTACCGGAATGATGTGCCTCACGATGCACCCGCCGGCGAACTGAGCGGGCCGCCGCCCTTCAGCGCGTGCCGCCGCTAGGGCCATTCCCGGATGCGATCCGGCGGATCGCATCCGCCGACAGCTCTGACTTCGGCAGAAACCCCGCGGCCGGGCTTTCGGCGATGAGATCGGCGAAGTCGGCGCGGGAGTGGGTAGAGATCAGGATCAGCGCGGCCGCGCCCTTGTCCGGCGCGGATAGCTGCCGGGCCAGCTCGAACCCGCTCTCACCCGCGAGCGTGATATCGATGAGCACGACGTCCGGGTGAAGCTCGGCTGACCGCCGCATCGCCTCCGCCGACGTCGAGGCCAGGCCCACGATGCGGAGGCCCTGCCGCTCGAGGAGATCACGCGCAGCGTCGAGAAACGGCTGACTGTCATCCACGATCAGGACATCGAACGCCATGCGAATACAGTGCACCTCATCCGCCGCCACGCATTACGGCTAACAGTAAACCCTCAGCGTCAAGCTCCGCGATACCCGTCAGAACCGCACCAAGGGGCGCCCCGCCGCCCAGTGGCCGCGGCTGGCCGCCGGGCGCCTGCCCCGGTTAAAGGCACCCGGCGGCCAGCGGCGGCGCTAGCCCCCGCTCAGGTCCGCGCGGCGGAGGCGGATCGTGGTGATCGCGATCACGAGGGTGAGCACCGCGATCGCGGCGGCGACCAGGAAGGCCCGGTCGAAGCCGACCGCCAGCGCGTGCCGGTACGCCGCCGTGGAGGCCTGGCCGCGGGCGCGGTCGGCGACCACCGTCCAGGCCACCGTGCCCAGCACCGCGAGGCCGATGGAGCCGCCTACCTGCCGGCCGACGTTGAGCAGGCTCGCGGCCACCCCGGAGTCCGCCTCGGCGACGCGGGCCAGGGCGACCAGTTGCAGCGGGACGATCAGCAGGCCGATCCCGACCCCGGTCAGCAGGGTCGGGCCGAGCAGCCCGCCCGCGTAGGTGCCGTGCTCGGTCATCCGGGACAGCCAGTACAGACCCCCGGCGCTGGCGGCGCCGCCGGCCAGCAGCAGCGGACGTGCGCCGATCCGCGGCACGAGCGCGGTGGCCGCGCCGGAGGCGGCCAGCATCGCGGCGGTCAGCGGCAGGAACGCCACCCC
>DATBBI010000048.1:0-13105 GCA_036271115.1 Trebonia sp. | reverse complement strand
GGCGGACCCGCGGTCCGCCGCGATCTTCGCCGCGGCCATGGGCTCGGTCAGGTGCGCGGGCAGCACGAACCAGCCGAGCCGCAGCCCGGGCGCGAGCGTCTTGCTCGCCGATCCGGCGTAGACGACGTGATCGGGCGCCAGACCCTGCACCGCGCCGACCGGCGTCCGGTCGTAGCGGTACTCGGCGTCGTAGTCGTCCTCGACGATGACCGCCCCGCGTTCGGCCGCCCACCGGACGACGGCGGCCCGGTTCCTCGCTGACAGGACCGACCCGGTGGGCCACTGATGCGACGGCGTCAGGATGACGGCGTCCGCGCCGCTGTCCCGCAGCGCGTCGACCCGGATGCCGTCGCCATCGACCGGGATGCCGACCACCTCCAGCCCGGCCGCCCTGGCGGCCGGCAGGGCGTCGTCGTTGGAGGACGGGTCCTCGAGCGCGAGCCGCCTGGCGCCCCTGGCGGCCAGCACCCCCATGAGCAGCGTCACGCCCTGCGCGTAGCCGGTGCAGATCACCATCTGCTCCGGGTCGGCCACCGTGCCGCGGACCCGGTTCAGGTAGCCGGCCATCGCGGTGCGCAGCTGCGGCACCCCGCGCCCCGACAGGTAGCCGAACACCTCGTTCGGCGCGTCGGCCAGCGCCGCGCGGATGGACCGCAGCCAGGCGGCGCGCGGGAAGCTGGACACGTCGGCGCGGCCGTAGCTGAGGTCGATGGCAGGCCTCGGCGCCCGCTCCTGGGGAAGCACGGCGGCCGGCGGTGCCGGGCCCGCCGCGACCCGGGTATACCCGCCCGACTGGCTGGCCAGGTACCCCTCGGCCGTCAGCTGCTGGTACGCCTCGACCACCACGCCGCGGGAGACGCCCAGGTCGGCCGCCAGCGCCCGTGAGGGCGGCAGGCTGGACCCGCGGGGCAGCCGCCCGGCGCGGATCGCCTCCCGGATCGAGGTCTCGATCTGCCGGTGCAGCGGGGCGTGCCCGTCGTGCCTGAGCATGACCAGCAGCCCTGAATCGGTCCTGTTTCTAGGCATCAATCTGGACCTTATCAGCAGGACCGATTCCTGTCAGGCTCGAGCTGTGACCACCGGCTAAGGAGGAATGGCCATGGGAATCGTGCTCGGCCTGGCAGCGGCCATCTTGTACGGCGGCTCCGATTTCAGCGGGGGAGTGGCCGCACGGAGTCTCGGGCCGCTGCGGGTCAGCGTCATCGGCTGCGTCGTCGCCACCGCCCTTGGGTGGGCGATGCTCGGCGTGGTGGGCGGCCCGGGGCCGAGCGTCCACGCGGTCGCCTGGGGACTGGCCAGCGGCGTGGCCGGCGGCGCCGGCACCCTGATGCTCTACCGCGGGCTGGCCCGCGGGCAGATGAGCGTGGTCGGGCCGGTGTCCGCGGTGGGCGCGGCGGTGGTCCCCGTCGTGGCGGGCGTCGCGCTCGGCGAGCGGCCTGGCCTGCTGGCCGTGGCCGGCGTGCTGGTCTCGCTGCCCGCCATCGTGCTCGTCGCGGCCAGCGGCTCGGTCCGTGGCAAGCTCGGCGCCGGCCTGGTCGACGGGCTGGCCGCCGGGCTGGCCTTCGGCATCCTGTTCATCGGTCTCGCGCAGGCCGGCCGGAACGCCGGCCTGTGGCCGGTCGCGTCAGAGCAGGCCGGCACGCTGCTGGTCACCCTGGCCATCGCGGTCAAGTCCCGGCAGTCGCTGCGCGTCCCGGTCCGCGCCGCGGGCCTGCCAGCGCTCGCGGGTGCCACCGGCATGGCCGCCACCGTGGCCTACTTCTACGCCACGCACTTCAGCATGCTGGCCGTCGCTGCCGTGCTCGTCTCCCTGTACCCCGGCTTCACCGTCCTGCTGGCCCGGGTCCTGCTGCACGAGCGCTTCAGCCCCGCCCAGCGCGCCGGCCTCGGCCTGTGCGCCCTGGCCATCGCCGCCATCGCGGTGAACTGACCCCGGTCTGCCCCAGGCCCGAACGCGGTCGATGGACCATCGACCGCGTTCCCGCGACCGCCCAGCACGTTCCGTCCGGCCCCGGGCTGCGGCGCGTGAGGCGGGCGGGCAAGATGGGGGGATGGCTCGCCCCCGCTCCGCGCCCCGGCATGATCGCGACGCCGGCGGCCCCGCCGACGTGCTCGCCGCGAAGGCAGAGCTGCGCGATGAGGTCTGGTCCGCGATGCGTGCCGCGAAGGTGGCCAGGTTCCCCGGCGCCTTCGGGCGCATCCCCAACTTCACCGGCGCCGAGGCCGCGGCGGAACGCCTGCGCGCCCTGCCCGCGTGGCAGGCGGTGCGCACGGTGAAGGCCAACCCGGATTCCGCCCAGCTGCCCGTTCGGCAGCGCGCGCTGGAAGACGGGAAGACCGTGTACATGGCGGTGCCGCGGCTGGCCGAGCCCGAGCCGTTCTTCGCGCTAGACCCGGATCACCTGTCGGAGCCGCCGCGGAAGGCGGCCTCGATCAGCGGCGCCTCCAGGTCCGCTCGCCGGGTCAGCCTGGCGGAGCTCGCCCCGGTCGGACTCGTGGTCATGGGCAGCGTCGCGGCCAGCGATGACGGCGCGCGGCTGGGCAAGGGCGGCGGCTTCGCCGACCTGGAGTTCGCGCTCGCGACCGCCGCGGGCCTGATCGGACCGGACACCGTCTCCATCACGACCGTGCACGAACTCCAGGTACGCCCCGCCGGGACGATCCCGCTGACCAGCCACGACGTGCCAGTGGACTTCATCGTCACACCCGATAGGGTCATCGACTGCCGGCCGCGGCACAGCCCGCGGCCGGTGCCGGGCATTCAGTGGGACGACCTGACGGACGAGAAGATCGCCGCGATACCGCTGCTGTCGGCCCAGCGGGCCGCGCGGCGTGCCGCTACTTCTTGAAGGCGTCGCGCACGTTCTTGCCGGCGTCCTTCGCCTGCTCGCCGACCTGCCGGGCGGCGCCGCCGACGCGCTCGCTCTGGCCCTCGGCCTCCAGGTACGGGTCTCCGGTGGCCCGGCCGACGTCCTGCTTGGCGTGGCCCTTGCCCATCTTGAACCTGTTCCGCATCTTGTCCATGAAGCCCATGGCTTGCCTCCCTCACGGTAGAGAAGGTGCCTTTACTCCCCTCAGACGCGGGCTTTAACCTCCCCGGTGTTCGGCGGCGCCGAGCCTGGGTAGTGCGGCGCGCATGTCAAATCGCGATGGCCCACGACACTGGCTGGGCATTTACCTCAACGTTCACCTCGCGGGCGCGACGGCTGGAGCGGAACTCGCGCGCCGAGTCGCCGGGTCTCACCAGGACCCCAGGCACCGCAAACGGCTCGCCGGCCTGGCCGCGGACATCGCTGCCGACCGGCAAGTGCTCCTGCAGCTGATGCACGGCGCTGGCGTGCCGGTCCGCGGTCGCAAGATCCTCGCCGGATGGGCGGCGGAGAAGGCCACCAGGCTGAACCCGAGCACCAACTTCCTCACCCGTTCTCCGCTGGGTGAGCTCATCGAGCTGGAGACCCTCTACCTCAGCATCGAGGGCAAGGCCGCGGGCTGGCGCGCCCTGCTGGCCGCGGCGGCGGACGATGGCCTGACGGACCAGAAACGGCTCCGCGTCCTGCTCGACCGCGCCGGCGACCAGCTCGCCGTCGTCGAAGAACTCCGCATCCAGGCCGGCGCCGGCCTGTTCAGCCCCGGGTGATCCCAGCCGTTACCCCGCTAGAAGCTGCCTGCCGCCTCGTGGAGCCGCTGGCTGTGCAGCTCCCGGTGGGATCGTGATAGTGGCTGGCCGGCGAGCCGGGCGGTGATGCCGGCGTTGAAGTTAGGGCATTGCGTGATGTCGTCGTGCGGGCAGCGCAGGCCGTGGCTGATGGCATCGCGGGCGGCCTGCGCCCTGGCGATCTGCTCGTCGAGTTCCGCGAGCTTGCGCCGCATGAGCTGTCTCCGGTCGCCGGGCGTGCTGGCGCCGGTGGCCAGCAGGGCCTTCTGCTCGGCGAGGGTGAACCCCGCGTCGCTGTAGAGCAGGATGGCGGCGACGAGCCGGGCCGCCGACTCCGGGTAGCGGCGCTGCCCGGAGATCCTGGCCGGCGGGGGAAGCAGGCCAAGTTCCTCGTAGTAGCGCAGGGCCGAGGCGGTGACGCCGGCGCGGCGGGCCAGTTCGCCGATGGTGAGCAGGCCGCCGGGCATGTTGACTTCAGGTGCGCTTGAAGGCGTTGACTGCCGGCCATGAGAACACGACATGAGGGAAGCATGGCACAGGCGGTGCAGCGGACAGTGACCGCCGCCGCCGAGTACGTGATCGGGCGTGCCGGGATCGCCGTCGTGCGCCTGCTGGACCGCGACGCCATCGGCCAGGGACATCATCCCAGGGGTGCCGCCGGGAGCGTGACCGGCTGGGTGTTCGCCCACCGCCCGTCCAACCGGCAGCGCAACCGCTGGGTGGTGTCGCTGCTCGGCGTGCGCCCCGTCGACCAGGTCCTCGAGCTCGGCTTCGGCCCGGGCGTGGCGGTCGCGGAACTGGTCCGCGCCGGCGCGGCTCACGTGTACGGCATCGACCACTCCGGCGTGATGCTCCGGCAGGCGTCCAGGCGCAACGCCGCCGCCATCCGGGCCGGGCGGGTCACCCTGATCAACGCACCGGCCGATCAGCTTCCGCCCGCTGTCGACGGCCCGTTCGACGCCATCCTCGCTGTCAACTCCCTGGGGTTCTGGCCCGCGCCTGCCGAACGCCTCGCCGAGCTGCGCCGGCGGCTCGCCCCCGGCGGGCGCATCGCCGTCGCATCCCAGCCCCGCTGCCCGGGCGCCACAGCGGACACGTCACGCGGCGCCGCCCGCGATATCGGGGACCTGCTGAGACAGGCGGGCTTCGTGCGGATGAGCACCCAGACGCTCCCCCTCAGCCCCCCGGTGATCTGCGTCCTCGCCGCGAGCCCGGCGTGCGCTACCACGAAGGCCGGTTGAGCGGTCTCTCTACGCCCCGCCAGAATTCATAGGGCGCCCGCTGCCGCTGGTATCCCGCGATGGCGCTGATACCGATGAGCGACCAGCACGTAATTCGCCACCACTTGCTGCGTCCGCTCGATCTGGCCATCAAGATCATCAGTGTGAGCAGCGCTGCCTGTGCCCGAAAGAACTTCTTCGTCTGCAGGCTCTCAAAATAACTGCCGGTCACGCACCAGTTGGCGAAGTGCTCACAGTTGCTGCCGAACAGCGTGAACTTTCCTTCGAAGCCGATTTTCGCCAGCCGCTCAGCCTCAGCCACGATCCGCTCGGGCGGGAGGGGGCCGGGCAGCCAACCCGGCCCGAACATCCTGCCAGGGCTGGGATGGCGGACAACTGCGACCTTCCGGCCACGGGCGAATTGCCGGAGTGTGACAGGGCGGACACCATGGTGTTTGGCGTGCCGGTCGCAAGCGCCGAAATCAATCACGCGATCGTCGCTGACGTAGATGCCGTGATGCGCGAATCCCGGGCGTCGCACCGTCAGGTGATCGCCGTAACTGAACTCGCTTTGCCCCGTCATGCCGGTTCCGCTCCCAGAAACGGACATCAGCCTGCCTAGAGGCCCCTGCCGTTTCCGGCTGGGGCGTCCTGACCACGGTTTCAATGGGGTGAGCGACGGGGTTCGAACCCGCGACCCCCAGGACCACAACCTGGTGCTCTACCAGCTGAGCTACGCCCACCATTGCCGCCTGGGCACTCGCGACTAAGCGCGTCATAACGCCCCGCTCGCCCGGCTGAGACGAGTATAGCGGCCCGCGGAGGCGGCGACGACTGGCTTAGTGGGCCGATGGCACGTTGCCGTACTTCGCGGCGATCTGACGCGCCGTCGCCGAGTCCGGACCTGGCTGCGGGACGAACACGGCTTGCCGGTAGTAGCGCAGTTCCTGAACGCTCTCGGTGATGTCGGCGAGCGCCCGGTGCCCGCCGTGCTTGGCGGGAGAGGCGAAGTAGACCCGGGGGTACCAGCGCCGCGCGAGCTCCTTGATCGACGACACGTCCACCATCCGGTAGTGCAGGAACGCGTCGAGCTCAGGCATGTCCCGCGCGATGAACCAGCGGTCGGTGGCGATCGAGTTGCCGCACAGCGGCACCCTGCGCGGCTCGGCGACGTGCTCGCGCACGTAGGCCAGCACGGCATCCGCGGCCTCGGCGAGCGTGACCCCGCCAGGCAGGTCGGCGAGCAGGCCCGACGTGGTGTGCATCTCGCGCACCACGTCGCTCATCTGGTCAAGCGCCTCGGCAGGCGGCTTGATGATCAGGTCAATGCCGTCGTCGAGCAGGTTCAGCTCGGCATCGGTCACGAGGCACGCGATCTCGATCAGCGCGTCCCGCTCGATGTCCAGCCCAGTCATCTCGCAGTCAATCCACACCAGCCGGTCGTTCATCCCAACTACATTACGACCTTTTCGGCCCTGCCGAACGTGCACGGGCTGACTCCCGCGCGACACTCCGCGGTCACGGCCGCTAACTGTGTCATTTCGGGGGATATCCCTCCGGAATAACACACTTAGGCCAAGTCGGCCCCCGGGGCCTCGGTCGAGAAGCGCGTCAGACGCTTGCCCGGTCGCGGATGTGGGCGGGCACTGGGATCTCCTGGCGCATGACCGGGTCCGGCTGCGGCTGGCCGAACGTCAGGGCCATCGGCAGCACGCCGGCCCACACGTCCAGGTCGCAGTCCTCCGGCTCGTCGGCTGGCATGCCGGTACGCACCTTCACCGAGGCCTCGGTCAGCGGCAGGGACAGCACCGCGGTGGCGGCCATCTCCTTCCTGGTCGGCTGGCGGGCGGCGGCCCACCGGCCGGGGATGAGGTGGTCGGTGATGAGCCGCAGCGCCTGCCAGCGCTCGTCCTCGTCGCGGACCAGCGTCGCGGTGCCGAACACGACCGCGCTGCGGTAGTTCATCGAGTGGCTGAACACCGAACGGGCGCAGACGATCCCGTCCATGTGCGTGACCGTCACGCACACCTGCTGCCCGGCCGCCGCGCCGAACGCCCCGTTTGCCGACGAGCCGTGCAGGTACAGCGTGTCGCCGTCGCGGCCGTAAGTGGTGGGCAGCACGACCGGCGCGCCGCCGGCCACCACGCCGAGGTGGCAGATCAGCCCCGCGTCGAGCACCTCGTACAGGGCATCGCGGTCGCTCATGCCGCGCTCGTGGTGCCTGCGCAGCCTGGTGCGTGGCGTGCTGGACAACGGGGTGGTGTCAGTGCTCATGGGACCGTAGCCTATGCGGAAAGTGGACTGCCAGAAATAGCCACTCCCGGGGAAGTTCCGATGACCACTTCGCACGCTAACTTGCCCATCGTGGTGGACCGTGCCGACGGCGACCCGCTGGCGGCCCAGGTTTCCACGCAGGTCCGGGCCGCCGTCACGGGCGGCGTGCTGCACGCGGGCGACCGGCTGCCGTCCACCCGCGACCTCGCCGCGACCCTCGGCGTGAGCCGGACCGTTGTGACGGGCGCCTACGCCAGCCTGTTCGCCGAAGGCTGGCTGGAGGGCCGCCACGGCTCCGGCACCTACGTGGCGGACGTGGCGCCTGCGCCCGCTCCCGCGTCCGCTATCCGATGCGCGCGGCCCGCGGAGCCGCGCGCAAACGGCGACTCCCCGGATCACGCGCCCGGGGCCGGAAGCCTCATCGAGCTGCGGCCCGGGCTCCCGTGGGCGGCCGGGATAGACCCGGCCGCCTGGCGGCGCGCGTGGCGGTACGCCGGCACTCGGCCGCCGTCGCCGTGGCCGGACCCGCACGGGCTGCCCGAGCTGCGTGCCGAGCTCGCCGCCTACCTCCGCCGGTCCCGCGGCCTCGGCGTCAGCCCCGCGGACGTGCTGGTCACTAGGGGCGTGTCCGGCGGGCTGGCGCTGCTCGCCGCGGCGCTGCTCAGGCCCGGAGACAAGGCGGGCGTCGAGGAGCCCGGGTACCCGGCCGCTCGCGATGTGCTGACCAGGGCGGGCGCCCAGGTGGTGCCCTGCAGGGTGGACGCGCACGGCGTGGTGCCCGAGGAGCTTCCCGGTGACCTGCGGCTGCTGTACACAACGCCGGCGCACCAGTACCCGCTGGGCGGGCGCCTGCCGGTGGGCCGCAGGCAGGCACTGACCGCGTGGACGCGTGCGACCGGCGCGGTCGTCGTGGAAGACGACTACGACAGCGAGTTCCGTTACGACGTCGGGCCGCTGCCCGCCCTGTACAGCATGGACCCCGAGGTGATCGTGTACCTCGGCACGGCGTCGAAGGCGCTGACGCCGGCCTTCGGCGCGGGCTGGCTGGTAGCGAGCCCGGCCCTGGTCGAGCGCATCGCGCTGCTGCGCCCGAACCTCGGCGAGCGCGTGCCCGAACCCGTGCAGCACGCCCTGCTCGCGCTGCTCACCTCGGGCGACATGGAACGGCACATCCGCCGGATGCGCCTGGAGTACGCCCGCCGCCGTGGCGCGATCGTCGAGGCGCTGACCGGGCAGGCGCCCTACCGCCTGCTCGGCGACACCGCCGGCCTGCACGTGGTGCTCGAGCTCCCGGCCGGCCTGCCGCCAGGGCTGGTCGTGGCCGAGGCCGCCAGGCGCGGCGTCGGGCTGCACGAGCTCGACCGGTACTTCGCGGGCCCGCCGTCCATCGGCGGGCTGATCCTCGGCTACGGCGCCACGCCGCTGACCCAGGTCCGGCGCGCCGCGGCGGTCCTCGCAGCGCTGCTGGCCAGCCTCACCGGCCCAGCCTCTCCGGCATAGCGTTACGCGGGGCCGCCGGCAGCGCTTACGCCGGGATCGCCAGCGCGGCGGCCGCAGCCAGCTGATCAGGGAACTCCCGCGAGTCGACCTGCAACACGTGCGGTCCGGTGAGCCGGTCGGTGTCGATCGCCCCCGGGCCGGAGTTCTCGCAGGCGGGCACCTGCGACGCGCCGAAGTGACCGCCGCGCGCCCACAGCGCGCGGCTGCGTTCGGCGCCGGTCGCCAGGCACGACATCGGCTCCCCGGCCGGCCAGCGGCGCGAGACTCCCCACGAGTCGAGCCACTCGACGATCGCGTCCACGCCGATCATCGGGCCGTCGGTGAACGGCTCCGCGGGGTGCCCGAGGACGCCGATCTGCGCGCACACCCGGCCCTCGGTGTTGACGTTCCGCGGGGCCGCCGGGACCGTCGCCGTCCGGTCGGGAGCCCAGTCAAGGTGCTCGGGCGCCCCGAGCGCGCGGCCCGCCCGCAAGATGGAGATGAGCTGGACGATGTCGCCGGTCACCGGGTCCCAGACCAGGTGGCAGGGACGGCGTTCGCTGACGAGGCGCTCCGCCGCCGACTGGATGGAAACCGTGCATGGCGCGGTGCCCAGGGTCAGCCAGACCGCGCGCGGCGCGCCTCCGTTGAGAGGGCCTCCGTCAGTATCCGCCCGGATGCGTCGTGCTCCTGGCATCCATGCGTGTGCCACCGCTTCCCCTCCCAGGTTCAGGGTCTAGACCATGCAGACCCCACAACAGCTCTCAAACTTACTTACGTCAGCGGCTGCGATTAGTCCAGAGGGGATCGGCGAATTATTCGCCGGGCACGCGGAAATCCAGAGGAATCCACAATGGCGGTTGCACGCGGTAACGGTTACACCAAAACACGCACAGTATCAATGGGCGGTCACGCTACGCTAACCGCTACGTGCGGATGAGGAGGCCCGGCGCCCCGCTTTCGCCGGGCCTCACCATGAATGACGCCCCGCTGCGCGAACCGGTTCACGCCGCGGCGGGCGTATACAGACCTGTTACAAACGGGCGCGCCGGTCAGGCGTCGGGCGTGAGGCTCTTGACGAGTTCCGCCACCCGCGCCGCGGTCGCCGCGTCGGGCTCCGCCACCGCCATCCGCGCTCTCATCGGGCCGAAGCCGCGGACCCGGAGCGCCTCCTTGACCAGCCCAATGCTCTGCCCCAGGCCGACGATCGCGGAGACGTCGGCCTGCCGCGCCGCCACCGCCCCGCCGCCGGCCGGGTCGCCGGCGGCCGCCGCGATCGCCGCGGACAGCCCGGAGAACACCTCGGGGTAGGCCGACGCGCGCGCCGAGATGATCCCGGCGCCGCCCGCGCGCAGCGTCGCGGCGAGGTCGGTGTCGTCCCCGGAGAAGATCCGCACCCCCGGAAGCGCGGCCGCGCATTCGGCCACGTTACGCACGGCCACACCAGAAAATTTGGCACCAGCCAAACCCACCGCGTCGGCCAATTCACAGAATTGCTGCGGGGCAACAGTAAGCCCCGTACGTTCGGGGAAAATGTATGCGTAAAGCCCCGGTTCCGGAGCCGCTTCTCGGATTCGGAGGTAATACTCCGTCACTTCGGCCGGCGATGCAGCGAGGTAATACGGCGTAATGGCCGCGATCCTGCTGGCGCCGAGCATCGACGCCTCGCGGGCAAGGCGCACCGCCTGGTACGCGTCCGCCGCGCCGATGTGCGCGATGATCCGGTCCGGGCCGAGGACGTCGATGGCGGTATCGATGAGGACCAGCCGCTCGTCCTCGGTCAGGGCGGGGAACTCGCCGGTGGTGCCGGCCACCAGCAGCCCGTCGACCCGGTCGGCGTAGAACTCGTACAGGCGGCGCGCGCAGGCGAGGTCGAGCGAGCCGTCGGCGGCGAACGGGGTGGGGACCGCGGCGAGGACTACATCAGCCACGACGGAAACCTCCGGGAAACGTCAGCGGGGCTCGGCTTTCGGGGACTGGGCCTTGAAGTAGGCGGTCGAGGCGGGACGCCAGAGATAGAAGACCGTCACCGCGCCGATCACCCACAAGGCCAGGATCAGGATCAGCGACACGATCAGGGTCCCGGTGACGGTCACGCCGCCGTGCAGCTCACCGAGCACGCTGTAGGTGTACAGGGACCAGAGGGCGAAGAACGCCGACGCGGTGATCCGCGCCCAGCGGCGGCCCGCCTCGTTCATCCGTGCCATCCACAGCCACAGGCCGATCGAGACCAGCCCGATGACGATCGTGTAGACGATGAGGCCGGTGGCGGTGCCGCTGATCTGGCTCGCCGTGACCTGGTGGTCCGCGAGCTTCTGCGCGTTCGCCGTCATCATGTTGTGCTTCAGGCTGAAGGAGCCGATCACCGTGAAGATCAGCGACAGGGTGCTCACCACGGCACCCGCCTGCATGAGCCGGACCGCGCGCTGGACCGGCGCCGGGGGAGTGGCCAGATCAGCGGGCCCTGTCCGGCCCGGCTTGGCCGGTTGCTTTTTATCGCTGGCGGTGAATGACTTGAACATGTGCTGCCCTAACCGTGCCTAACGTGACGCGCCGACTGTCGAAGCATAGTTGCTGGCCGATGCAAAGCCACGCCCGGGCGGGTTGCCCTATTCTGTCCGTCTTCTCCAGTATTCGGAGAAACTCGTCTCAGCGCACCGAAGGCGATATCATTCCAAGGTCATCGCGCGTGCAAGAGCCAAATGCGCGTGCGGACGCTGCGTGCAAGCGTTTGCCAGGTGGTGAGAAAGTGCAGGTAGGGGGGGAGCACCGGCCCATCCTTGGGCATGGAAGGGGTCGCGTTGAGCCTTAGCCCAACCGGGGGAGCCGCCCCGGCTGGCGGCCCAACAGTTCTGCGCATCTTGCTTGGCGCGCAGCTTCGGCGGCTCCGTGAGTCGGCCGGCATCTCCCGCGAAGACGCGGGCTATCACATCCGTGCCTCCGGTTCCAAGATAAGCCGGATGGAGCTCGGCCGGGTGTCGTTCAAGGAGCGGGACGTCACCGACCTGCTGGAGTACTACGGCGTGCGGGACGCCGAGGAGCGCGAGAAGCTGGTCCAGCTCACGCGCGAAGCGAACCAGACTCCCTGGTGGCAGAAGTACCAGGAAGCGGTGCCCGACTGGTTTCAGGTCTTCGTAGGGCTCGAGGAAGCCGCCCAGCTCATCCGTGAGTACGAAGTTCAGTTCGTGCCGGGCCTGCTGCAGACGGAGGATTACGCGCGGGCCGTCGTGCTGCAGGGCACGCCAGGCCTCGACCCTGAGGAGGTCGAGCGTCGCGTCGCGCTGCGGATGGGGCGGCAGCAGGTGCTCAAGAAGGAGAACCCGCCGCGGCTGTGGGCGATCGTGGACGAGGCCGCGCTGCGCCGCCCGATGGGCGGCAGGGACGTGCTCGTGGCGCAGATCGAGCGGCTGATGGACGCGGTCAGCGAGCCGAACGTGACGTTGCAGGTCATGCCGTTCAGGTACGGTGGTCACGCGGCCGAGGGGGGCGCGTTCATGCTGATGCGGTTCCCCGAGGCCGACCTGCCGGACATGGTCTACATGGAGTACCTCACGGGCGCGCTCTACCTGGACAAGCCGGACGAGGTGGAGCGCTACGCCGCCGTCATGGAGCGCCTGTCGGTGGCGGGCACGTCGCCCGACCGGACCAGGGAGATCCTGGCCTCGATGCTGAAGGAGATCTGACGTTCTGTGGCCGACAACGCGGTCTACAACGGGATGCCAGCCGGTGAGCTGGGTGAGCTCGACTGGCGGCTGGCCGTCGGCCGTGGCGGGCAGGCGGGCTCCGGCGTGGAGCTGGCGAAGCTGCCCGACGGGCAGATCGCGGTGCGGAACTCCGCGGACCCGGACGGCCCGGCGCTGATTTATACGCGGGCCGAGATCGAGGCGCTGATCGGCGGCGCGCAGGACGGGGACTTCGACGCACTCCTCTCCTGACGAGGCTCTCTCCGAGGTTCCGCCTGAAAATTCTTCATCCGGAACGGACCGTCGGCTCCTCCGCTGGGAAATCATTGCTGTCTTCGCGGTGTCGCTCGGGGCCAGCGGTGTGTCCGCGCTCGTCTCGTACATCGGCTCGCTGACCGCCCACCAGGCGCTCAGCTCGCAGAGTGTGATACTCAACGGCTCGCGGGCGCCTGGCCGGCCGCTGCTCGACCTGTTCCTGCAGCTGGTCGCGATCGCGTCGGGCGTGGCGCCGGTTCTGCTGGTCTTCTACCTGCTGGCGCGCGACGGCGAGGGCCCGTCCGCGATCGGCGTGGACTTCTCCCAGCCGTGGCGCGACCTGCGGCGCGGCGCCTTGCTCGCCGCGGTGATCGGCGGCGCCGGGCTCGGCCTGTACCTGATCGCGTACAAGTCGGGCGTCGCGCTGAACGTGGTCGCCGAGAGCCTGCCCGACATCTGGTGGCGGATCCCGGTGCTGCTGCTGTCCGCCCTGCAGAACGGGCTGCTCGAAGAGGTCCTGGTCACCGGCTACCTGCTGA
>DATBBI010000047.1:0-2798 GCA_036271115.1 Trebonia sp. | reverse complement strand
GTCGCCGCGCGCGACGTGGTCAGCCGCCCCGTCACCCGCTCGACGAGCCGCAGCCCTGACCCGACAATGTCGAGCTTCTCTACCGGGAAGCCGTCGTCGGACAGCCGGTCGACCGCCCGCTGGGCACTCTCGTAGTCGTCGAACCGCGCGACGGTATTCCACGCGGCACTGATGGGGTCTGCCAGCGGCATTCCACTTCCTCGCATCGCGGCGTCCCTGCCCTTCCTTGTGGTTCACGGACTCAGGTTCGCGCTGCCGTGTGCAGGGCCGGTCCGCGCTGCGTGGAGATCCGATGGAGACGGCGGCGACGCCGTCGCTGGTGTCGCGCTGGCTTCTCCATCTCGGCTCCAACACGAGCACACCGGTCCTCCGCGCCCGCGCGGCATAACCAGGAGAGGCTCATGATTCCCGGTGTGAGGTGACGTGATGGCATGGCTGGCACTGGTGGCCGCCGGCTTGTTCGAGACCGCTTTCGCTGTCTGCCTGAAGCTGAGCAACGGCCTGACGACCCTGTGGCCTACTGTGGCGTTCGCGATCTCCGCGCTGACTAGCTTCGGGCTACTGACCGTCGCGCTGCGCGATCTGGAGGTCGGACCCGCCTACGCCGTCTGGACCGGAATCGGGGCCGCGGGAGCGGCGACCGTCGGCATGGTCTTCCTCGGCGACGTGGTGTCGGCGACCAAGCTCGTCTCGATCGTGCTGATCCTGTCCGGCGTGATCGGGCTCAACCTGTCCGGCGTGACGCCGTGACGATCTCATCAGCCGGCGGATCAGCTCGATGACGCCACTGACCACGATGGTGGCGCCGAAGGCGATGACCAGGCCGATCCAGGGGTCGTTCTCGAAGGCCCGGCCGCCGACGCGGCCGATGAAGAACGCGTACAGCGCCCAGACAATGGCGGCGACCGCGGTCGCGGGGACGAACCTGCGGCGCGGGTAGCCGGTGAGGCCGCAGGTGAGGGTCACCGCCGTGCGGCCGCCAGGGATGAAGCGGCAGACGATGATGAGCTGCGTGCCGAACCGGTCGAGTGACCGCTCCGCCCACGCGTGCGTTCGCTGGCCCTTCGGGGTGCTGAAGAACCTGCGCTGCATCGCGGGCCCGAAGTGGCGGCCGAGCAGGTAGCACAGGTTGTCGCCGATGAACGCTCCCGCGGCCGCGCAGGCAATGAGCAGCGCGATCCGCGGATCGGTGCTGCCCGCCGTCGCGACGCCGAGGGCGATGATCGCCGTCTCGCTCGGCAGCACGGGGAAAATCGCGTCAAAAGCCGGAAGCAGGATCGCCACCAGGTAGGAGACGACCGAATCCACCTGAAGGCTAGTGAACACGCTCACGGGCATCCGTCCCCAGCGCGGCCCCGGTGCAGCCCGGGCAGTACCGGGACTCAGGGGCGGCGAACAGCACGACCACCGGGATCGGTGCCCCGCACTGTTCGCACTCGCCGAAATTTCCCGCCGCCAGCCGGTTCAGCGCGTCCTCGGTGTCGGCCAGCCGCTGCCGCGCCGCGACGGTGCGGCGGACCAGCTGGCGAGCCCGCTTGTCCGCGCTGCCGTCCGGTGCGTCTCCGACGGCAACGTGATACGCCAGGGACAGCTCGATGACCTCCTGCAGCCGGTCCCGCCACCGCGCCTCGAGGATGGCCCGCCAGCGCGGGCCGTCTGCTACGTGCTCTTCTCGTCGCATGCTGCTCCTGTGCTCGGGCTAGTCGTCCTGCCTCCGCCGCGCTGACCGCGGCCGGTGAGCCGACCGGCGGGCACGGAGCAGACCGACGCACAGGACCGCCAGGCAGACGCCGAAGACGATCCACGGCGCCACCACGATCAGGTCGCTTCCTGTCATCAACCCTGCCTTATGCTGCGTTGCTAGCGGTATCGCTGTGCGGTACCAGTGCACCCCCCGAGCGTGCCTGCCTAGTGAAGTTGCGATGGTGACGGTGTGGAGGCGCGTGCGGGCACGGCGGACGGAGGCACGATGGCGGCCACAGTGCTGGTGGTTGAAGACGAGCGCAAGCTGCGGGATTTCATCAGGTCGTACCTGGAGCGGGCCGGGTTTACCGTGCTGTCGACCGGCTCCGGCGCGGAGGCGATCAGCATGGCGGCGGCCGCCGCGCCCGACCTGGTGGTCCTCGATCTCGGCCTGCCCGACGTCCCCGGCGAGACCGTAGCGCGGGAGCTGCGCACCATGTCCGCGGTGCCCATCTTGATGCTGACGGCGAAGGCGGCGGAAGAGGACCGGATCCACGGGCTGGAGCTCGGCGCCGACGACTACGTGACCAAGCCGTTCAGCCCGCGGGAGCTGACCCTGCGGGTGCAGGCGATCCTGCGCCGCGGCGGACCGGCGGCAGGCGACGACGGCGTCGCCAGCTACGGGAGAGGCGACCTCGTGATCGACGAGCCGCGGCGCACCGTGACCGTGCGTGGGACTCCGGTCGCGCTGACGCCCACAGAGTGGGGGATTCTCGGCACGCTGGCGACCGTCCCCGGGCGCGTGTACTCGCGGTTCGAGCTGATCAATAAGGTGCGGGGATACGAGTTCGAGGGATACGAGCGCACCGTCGACTCGCACGTGAAGAACCTGCGCCGCAAGATCGAGGAGGACCCGGCCAGTCCGCGCATCATCCTGACCGTACTCGGCGGCGGCTACCGGCTCGGCCTGACCCGCGATGGCTGACACGCCGGGCAGCGGCCAGCGCGGAAACACGCTGGGGCCCAGGCTGGCGCTCGCGTTCCTCGCCGTGGCGCTGGCGGCGATCGCCCTGCTCGCCACCCTCGCCGCCGTGTTCTCCGCCGTCGACGTTTCC
>DATBBI010000046.1:0-3758 GCA_036271115.1 Trebonia sp. | reverse complement strand
GTCGGCCGGCAGCACCCGCAGCGCGGCCACGATCACGATCAGCCCGACCGGGATGTTGATCAGGAAGATCCACCGCCACCCGGCGGCCGAAACGAGCGCGCCGCCGAGCACCAGCCCGAGCGTCCCCGCCGCCGCGGAGATCCCGCCCCACACCGAGAACGCCCTGGTCCGCGCCGCGCCGGCCGGGAACACCGACGTCAGCATGGCGAGCGTCATCGGCACCACGAACGCGGCCGCGAGCCCCTCGACCGCCCGCGTGACGATCATGACGGCGGCCGACGGCGCCAGCGCGGACCCCAGCGACGCCGCCGCGAACACCGCGGTCCCGGCGACCAGCACCCGCCGCCGGCCGAGCAGGTCCCCGGTACGCCCGCCGAGCAGCAGGAACCCGCCGAACGGCACCATGTACGCGTCCACCATCCAGGCCAGCCCGCCCTCGGAGAAGTGCAGCGAGTTCCTGATCGCGGGCATCGCGACGTTGACCACGGTCACGTCGATCGTGTCCAGCAGCGCCGCCAGGCACAGCACGGCGAGCGCGAGCACGTGCCGCCGTGTCCAGCGGAACTCCGCGCCGCCCGCGGCTTCCGCTGACGAGGTACCTACTGACCGATTAGTAAGCTCACTCATAACGGCGAGCCTAACCCACTTACTAATCGATAAGCAAGTAGACTCTACGCCATGACCCAGCCCGACACCAAGCAGCGGATCCTCGCTATCGCGGGCGAGCTGTTCGCCCGGCAGGGCTACACCGGCACGACGATCGCCGACATCGCCAGGGAGCTCGGCACCACGACCGCCGCGCTGTACTACCACTTCCCGTCCAAGGCGGCGATCCTCGGCGGCCTGCTCGCCAGGCCCCTGGAGGCCTACACCAGGCTGCTCGACGGCCTCGCCGCCGGCGAGACCGACCCGGCGGACCTGCTCGGCGCGATCATCGACATCACCGCCGACTCCCGCGACCTGGCCACGATCATCGACCGCGACCCGGCCGCGCTGGCGATGATCGACCAGCAGCTGCCCCGGTCCTCCGCCGAGATGACCGCGCAGACGATCGCCGCGCTCGCCGGTCCCGAACCGGACCGCGCCGCGCTCATCCGTGCCAACGCGGCGCTGGCCGTCGCCAAGGCGGCCACGCTCGCCGCGCTCGACCTCGGCGACGGCAGGTTGACGCCGGCTGATCGCAGCGAGGTGCTCGCCGTCGCGCTGGGAACATTGAAAGAATTATCCGGAACGATCCCGTGGTGCCTCCCGAAGGGACATGCCGTGACCGATTTCGTCGGGGCCGTCGATCAGGGCACCACGAGCACGCGGTTCATGATCTTCGACCACGGGGGCAACGAGGTCGGCAGGCACCAGCTCGAGCACCAGCAGATCCTGCCGAGGCCGGGCTGGGTCGAGCACAACCCGGTGGAGGTCTGGGAGCGCACCAGGACCGTGATCGCGGCCGCGCTGAACGCGGCCAGCCTGGCGCCGCGCGACCTGGCCGCGCTCGGCATCACGAACCAGCGGGAGACGACCGTGGTGTGGAACCGCCGCACCGGCGTCCCGTACGCCAACGCGATCGTCTGGCAGGACACCAGGACCGACCGGATCGCCGCGGCGCTGGAAAAGAGCGGCGCCGGCGAGGTGATCAGGCGAAAGGCCGGGCTGCCGCCCGCCACGTACTTCTCCGCGGGGAAGCTCCAGTGGCTGCTGGAGAACGACGGCCGGCTCCGCGCCGACGCGGAGCGCGGTGAGGCGCTGTTCGGCACCATCGACTGCTGGCTGCTGTGGAACATGACCGGCGGCATCGCCGGCGGCGTGCACATGACCGACGTGACGAACGCCAGCCGCACGATGCTGATGGACCTGCGCACGCTGGACTGGGACGACGAGCTGTGCGAGCTGTTCGGCGTGCCGCGGGCGATGCTGCCGCGCATCGTCCCGTCCGCCTTCGGCTTCGGAGTGACGGCGCCTCTTGGCGCAGTCGGCGGCGAGGTGCCGATCGACGGGGTGCTCGGCGACCAGCAGGCGGCCACGATGGGCCAGGTGTGCTTCGCGCCCGGCGAGGCGAAGAACACCTACGGCACCGGCAACTTCCTGGTGCTCAACACCGGCGCCTCGATCCACGAGTCCGGGTCCGGGCTGCTCACCACGGTCGCCTACCAGCTCGGCGCCCAGCCGCCGGTGTACGGCCTTGAGGGCTCGGTCGCGGTGACCGGCGCGGCGGTGCAGTGGCTGCGCGACCAGCTCGGCATCATCAGCGGCGCCGCGCAGAGCGAGGGCCTGGCCAGGCAGGTCGACGATACCGCGGGCCTGTATTTCGTGCCGGCGTTCTCCGGGCTGTTCGCGCCGTACTGGCGCGCCGACGCCCGCGGCGCGATCGTCGGGCTGTCCAGGTTCCACACCAACGCGCACCTGGCCAGGGCCACGCTCGAGGCGATCTGCTACCAGAGCAGGGACGTGGTCGAGGCGATGGCCGCCGATTCCGGCGTCACCCTCGACGTGCTGAAGGCGGACGGCGGGGTCACCGCCAACGACCTGTGCATGCAGCTGCAGGCCGACATCCTTGGCGTCCCGGTCAGCCGCCCGGTGGTCGCGGAGACCACCGCGCTCGGCGCGGCCTACGCGGCCGGCCTGACAGCCGGTTTCTGGCGGGACACCGCGGAACTGCGCGCCAACTGGCACGAGTCCCGCCGCTGGGAGCCCACCTGGTCGGAAGACCGCCGCGCGGCCGGCTACGCAGGCTGGAAGAAAGCGATCAACCGCACCCTGGACTGGGTAGACGTTGGGTAAGCAGGAGCGTCGAAAGGCGGTTTGCCGTGGTGGACGTTCGGATGCCCGTTACCGCCGAGCCAGTCGGCGACGTGGCCGCGGTGCTCGGCGAGGGACCCTACTGGCGGCCGGAAGACGACGCCCTGCTGTGGGTCGACGTGGTCCGCGGGCACCTGCACATGACCCGCGTCCAGTCGGGCGAGACGATCACGGTTGAGCTGGACACGGTGTCCGCGGCGTTCCCCGCGGTCGGCGGCGGGATCATAACGGCTGGCGGGCACCGGCTGATGCTGCGCGCCACCCGGCCGGGGGAGGGCTTGGCCGGGCGGATCATCGCCGAGGCGCCCGCCAAGGACGGGGTCCGGTTCAACGACGCGTCGGTGGACCCGGCGGGCCGGGTCTGGGTCGGCTCCATGGACATCAAGGAGAAGGAGCCGCTCGGCACGCTGTACCGGCTGGACTCCGGCGGCACGCTGACCCCGGTGGTGAAGGGCGCGACGGTCTCCAACGGGATCGGCTGGAGCCCGGATGGCACGCGCATGTACTACAACGACTCGCCACTGCGCCGGATCGACATGTTCGACTACGACCAGGCGACCGGCGAGGCGTACCAGGGCCGGATGTTCGCCGACCTGTCCGGCGCCGAGGGTTTCCCCGACGGGCTGACCGTCGACGCCGACGGCTACGTCTGGGTGGCGATGTTCGCCGGCGGGGCGCTCCGCCGCTTCACCCCGGCCGGCCACCAGGACGCGGTAATCCCGCTGCCCGTGTCCCAGCCGACGAGCTGCGCGTTCGGCGGCCCCGGCATGGCCGACCTGTTCGTGACCACGGCGTACCGGGACCTCAGCGAGGCGCAGCGGGCTGCCGAGCCGCTCGCGGGCCGCCTGCTCAGGCTCCGCCCCGGCCCGGTAGGCCTGCCCTCCTCCGCCACGCAGGCCGTCATCCCCAGCTGAAGCAGGCCTCGACTACGCGCGAAACGCGAGTTACGCTGATTACACGCGAAA
>DATBBI010000045.1:0-5553 GCA_036271115.1 Trebonia sp. | reverse complement strand
CGCGCTGCTGGCCGACGGGGCCAAGGTGAGCATCGCCAGGTCCGACGGCGGCGAGATCTCCATCTACGCCTGGCGCAAGAGCCCCCTGGACCGCTGGCTGCGGATCCCGGTGGTGGCCGACGAGGTGGCGCACGCCATCTCCAAGGCGGCCACGGCCGCGCACAGCGCCGCCCAGGAGCCGGCCGTCGCCGAAGCCGCCGCGGAGGTCCGGCCCGCCAAGGCACGGTCGTCGCTCCGCTCGCGGCAGCCGCTCGCGGTGACCCTGCTGGCCTGCGCCGGCGTGCTCGCCATCGCGGCGGCGCTGCTCGTGCGCGTCTCCTGGCCGAGCCCGGTCATGACCGCGCTCGGCGCCGCGCTGGCCCTCGCGCTCGGCGTGTCCGGACTTTTCTACGTCCTGCTCTCGTGCTGGCTGCTCGCGACCGGCCGCGTAACGCGCCGCCCCGCGCCTCCGTCGCCCCGTGTCATTCCCGGCGGCGGGAATGCCGCGGACCGCTGATCCGCCTGCTCGCCTGGCCGCTTCTTGCTGTTATCCGCCGAAGGGGCCTAACGCTGAAAGCACTAACGCAAAACAGGGTTCCATGTGCCTGACGTAATGGACAGCAGCGGCGCTTGGGACGCCAGGTGCAGGTCAACCAGCCGTGGACGCCTTCCGTCACAGGCGTCACCGTGGCGAGCCTGCCGCCAAGCGGCCTTGCTTAGTGGTGCTATTCCGGGGCGATATGCCCCGGAATAACACACGTAGAGGCTGTATTGCGGCCGCGGTGGCCGCTTCTTGCTGTTATCAGGTGTCAGTGTCGTGGCCGGGCCGTCGGCGTTGGCGCTACACCGGCAGGGGCTAGGCGAGGTAGATCTTGTTGTCGGAGACGGCGATCGTGCGGGCGGGGAGCGACGTCGGGGCCGGGCCGGTGACGACCGCGCCGTTGGTGATCTTGAACTCGCTGCCGTGACAGGGGCAGTTGATCGTGCCGTTCGCGACCACGTTGCAGACGCAGCCGACGTGGGTGCATATGGCGCTGAACGCCTTGAACTCCCCCTTGGCCGGCTGGGTGACGACGACCTTCTGGGACGGGAAGACCTTGCCGCCGCCCACCGGGATGTCGGTTACCTGGCCGAGCAGCGTTCCCATCGCGGCGCCGCTGCCCTGTGCGGCGGGCTGGCTGGCCATCGCCGGCGCGCTCGGCGCGGCCGGGGCCTGCTGGCCGGGCGCCATGCCGGCCTCGTCGGCGTCGTACGGGACGGCGGCGGTGCTGCAGCCTGCCAGCACGCCGCCGATCCCGGCTATCCCCACTCCCAGTAGCACTCCGCGGCGGGTGGCGCGCTGGTCCTGCTGGGACTCATGACTCATTGATCGTCCTTCACTCGTCGGGGCCGGACTGGCTAAGACCCTTCTACGGGAACCGGGACAGTCTCCGCCGGGCCGACGCCCGTCTTGTAAGGATCCGTTAATCGTGGCCGTCACCACCACCAGTGGCGGTGATGCTTGCGCATATAGGGAGACCCTGGGTCGCTCTGTGACGGTTTGGGGGTCGGCGTGGCCGTGGGGGTGCCCACGCCGCCCGGCGCCGAGTCCACGGTCGCGGGGCATTGCCGCTGCCCGCGCATCGGGTTACCCGGTCCGCGCGTGACAGGAGCGAACTGGCGGACGAAGCAGGCGGCCACCACGGTGCCGTTGCCGTCGGAGGAGAAGGACACGCCGTTCTGCTGCCCGAAGTTGCCGCAGTTCAGGTTCCCGAACGACTGCTGCAGGCGCATCGCCAGGAACGTGAACAGGTTGTCCGCGGCGGCTGTCGAGGGGCTGGGCGCGTTCAGCAGCAGGTTGACGTCCTGCTGGATCCGCTTGCCCTGGATCTGGTCCATGTCCCGGCAGTAGGCCGCGGGCGACTGGCCGGCCGGCAGCATCGGCATGTCGACGAGCGACCGGTAAGTGTTCGTCTTGTCCGTGCTGAAGTTGCCGTTATCGTCGAGCGTCATCGGGTCGTTCAGCGGGACGAGCGCCGCCGGGTTGCCGGGGCTGTTGCCCCACCTGGCCGCCTGGAGTTCGTCGAGCGGGAGGGAGGGCGCCGGCGCTCCGCCGTCCGCCAGGTTCGGTGCCTCCCACGGCGAGCAGCCGAGCGCCGGGTCGACGAACAGGTCGAGCAGGCCGTTATCGCTGCCGTTGAACAGCACGCCCGCGCCGTTGAGGCCCTGCCTGTTGGCCGCGGTGTCCTGGGCGATCTGGCCGTTGGGGTTGGCCAGGTACTCGGTCGTGACATTGTCGCTCTGGTCCTGGTCGATGAGGGAGAAGCTGCGGGTCGTCAGGCACCGCTGGCCGTCCTTGGCGATGCCGGGCTGCGGGACGGTGAGCTTCCCCGCCCTGATCGCCGCGTTCGCCGCGGTGAAGAAGGCCGGCGCGTTGCAGGCCCCGACCTGGGTGAACGAGGAGAACTGGCCGTTGATGTCCTCGCCGGCCACGCAGTTGGCCTGCTGCAGGATCGCGTCCGGCGTGCCGGACGCGGCCGGGACGTCGCCTGTCGCCGGCGGGTCGGTCGGGGTTCCCGTGCCCGTTCCCGTGCCCGTGCCCGTGCCCGTGGACGACGTTGCCGAGGCGGAGGCCGTCACGGTCGCCGGCGTCGAGGACGAGGCCGAGGCAGAGGGCGACGGGCGGTGGTAGCGCGGCGGGTTGCCGGCCTGGCCGGCACTGGAGCCTGCTTCCGCGATGCGCGTCAGGGTGGCGTCGTACTGGCTCGCCGAGCCGGCGTTGGCGGGCGACAGCGGCGCCGAGCCGGTCACCTCCAGGCCGGCCCGCTGCCCGGACCCGGTGACGAACGCCGCCTGTGTGGCGGACGTCGTCGGTGCGGCAGTGGTGTCCTGCCCGCCGGTGGTCGCCGTGCTCGTCGCGGTCGAGGTGGGCGTCGTGGTCGGGGTGGACGTCCCGGTCGAGGTGGCCGTTGCGGTGCCGGATGCGCTGGTTGCCGGGGTGACCTGGGCCTGCGACTGCGTGGTCGAAGGTGTGGTGGTCGGCGTCGCCCCCGTGGGCGTGGCCGACGCGGCCGGGTTGAGCAGCGCCTGCGCCTGGTCGGCCCCGGCCAGCGTGAGGGTGTTGCCGTTGTATCCGAACCACAGCGCCACGACAGCCCCCGCGGGCAGCGTCGGCACGGTCGGCGTGACGGCGGGCTGCGTGCCCGCGTCGACGACGAGCGGGTCGTAGATGGATATCGCCCCGGTCGCCGGGTTGACGATGGCGCCCTGCACGAAGGCGGTCTGCGCGGAGTTGGCCTCGTTGCACGGCCCGGCCCCGGGGTCGGTCGCCGTCAGCTGGTACGGCGTGGCCAGCCCCTGCGCGCTCAGCGGGTTCGCCGGCACGATGATCGTGCAGTTCGCGTTGGGGGCCGCCGCGTCCGCCGCGGTCCGGGCGGTGAGCACGTGAGTTGCGCCAAGGGCCGCCGCGACGACGGCAAGGCTCGCGACCACCGCGACCACGGCGATCACCGGGACCGGCATGGTCCGGAGCCGGGACCCGCGGCGGCGGGAGCCGGCCCGGCGGCCACGGCCGCTGCCCGGCAGGACCGCGGCGGGCCCGCCGGACCCGGCACGTGCCCGGCCGCCGCGGCCGGCCTCGTCGCCGAAATCAAGGTCCGCGCTCAGCGCGCGGCCGGGGTACGTCGCGTGACGGCCCGGCTGGCCGTAGTCATCAGGCTGGCCGTACTCATCAGGCTGGCCGTACTCATCAGGCTGGCCGTAATCACGCCGGCCGCCGTAGCTGTCGGCGCCGTAGCTGTCAGCCTCTTGGTAGCCGTCGCGCCGGCTGCCGCCGAGGAGGCTGCTGTAGCCGCGCCTGTCATCGCTGCCGGCGTCGGCGCCGCGTGCATGCCTACGCGTACCGCGGTTGCCGCGGCCTGAGCTATAACCCATGTTCACGGTCCCTTTCGAACGGTCACCCATGCCCGACCGTGACGCTCCCAAGACAGGAACGTTAGTGTTTCGTAACCATTGACGGAGGCGTTTTGGCCGTAATAGTTCTTACGAATTTGTTGGGACGTCGATGACAACGAGTGACGAGATGGACGACGCGAAGTTCCCCGGGTACGTCGCGGAACGGCTCAGCAGCGTCCCCGGCGTGATGGCCGTCGCGCTCGGCGGGTCCCGCGCGGCCGGGACCCAGCGGCCGGACAGCGACTGGGACTTCTCCCTGTACTACCGCGGCCGGTTCGAGCCTCACGATCTCCGCGCGCTCGGCTGGCCAGGGGAGATCTCCAGGATCGGCGGCTGGGGCGGCGGCGTGTTCAACGGCGGCGCCTGGCTCCGCGCGGACGGCAGGCCGGTCGACGTGCATTACCGGGACCTAGACGAGGTCGAGTGGCATCTCGCCGAGGCCATGGAGGGCAGGTTCAGCATCGAACGGCTGTTGTTCCATCTGGCGGGCGTGCCCACCTACATCGTGGTCGCCGAACTGGCCGTCAACGTCGTGCTGTACGGCGGGCTGCCCGCACCCGGCGGCTACCCGGACCGGCTCCGCCAGGCAGCGCACCAGCGCTGGCTGGCCGACGCGCGGCACACGCTCGGCTACGCGCGCAGCGCGTACGCAGGCCGCGGCCGGCTGACCGAGACGGCTGGCGCGGTCGCGCTCGCGTTCGCGCAGGGCGCGCACGCGACGCTCGCCGCGCGCGGCGAGTGGATCACCAACGAGAAGGCGCTGCTCGACCGGGCCGAGTTCCGGCGCGCGGACGAGGTGCTCGGCGGCCTGACCGCCGACGCGGGGTCGCTGGTGGCCGCCGCGAGCCAGCGCCAGTCGGCGTCGGGTGACGCGCCGTGCGTGTGCCCGTGCGTGTGCTGGTGTCCCGTCATCGTGGCCGACCCGTTCACCCAACCCATCGCCCGTGCATGTCACCAGGATAATTACCCAGTTGCCGGCCGCCTAAGGCCCGTCCCCCCGCGATGATCGTCGGTTACCGGATCATTACGTGATTCACGGACAAAGCTACCGGCCAGTTCTGTTTGCCGTAGAAGTGGTTGGCAACGGCAACCACGAGCGAAGGATGATCGATGACCGACGAGTCCCAGCAGCATCAGTGCGCCACCAGGCGCTGCGTACTGCTTGGCGCGGGAGTCCTCGGCGCGGCGGGAGTGCTGACCGCGTGCAGCACCGCCGCCGTGCCCTACGACGCCAACGATGCCGGCCAGGCACCAGCGGCGGCGCCATCCTCCACGGGAGACGGCATGGCGGCCCAGCCGTCAAGCAGCGCGAGCGCCCAGGGCGGCTCCGCGAACGGCGGCGCCAAGAGCGGCGGGCAGATGGGCACCCTGCTCGGCATGGCCGCCGACGTGCCCGTGGGCAGCGGGAAGGTCTTCACGGCCGCGAAGGTGGTGGTCACCCAGCCGGCCAAGGGCGAGTTCAGGGCCTTCAGCGCGGTCTGCACCCACGTCGGGTGCCTGTGCAACCAGGTGGCCGGCGGTACGATCAACTGCCCCTGCCACGGCAGCAAGTTCAAGATCAGCGACGGGTCGGTTGTCGCGGGCCCGGCCCCCGCCCCCTTGCCCGCTAAGACCGTCACCGTCACCGGCGGCAAGGTCTAC
>DATBBI010000044.1:0-2644 GCA_036271115.1 Trebonia sp. | reverse complement strand
GGCGCACACGATCATGGACCACGCCCACGAACTCGGCATGAACTTCTTCGACACCGCCAACACCTACGGCCGCGCGCAGTCGCCGCCCGGGCAGGTGGCGAAGAACGACCGGTCGCACGCCGGGTGGACCGAGGAGATCATCGGCGACTGGTTCGCCCGCGGCGGCGGCCGGCGCGAGCGCACGGTCCTGGCGACGAAGCTCTATGGCGACATGACCTCGTGGCCGAACGACGGGAAGCTGTCCGCCCTGAACATCCGCCGCGCCTGCGACGCGTCGCTGCGCCGGCTGCAGACCGACTACATCGACGTGTACCAGATGCACCACGTCGACCGCGCCACCCCGTGGGACGAGATCTGGCAGGCGATGCAGGTCCTCGTCACCCAGGGCAAGGTCCTGTACGTGGGCTCGTCGAACTTCGCGGGCTGGGACATCGCGCGGGCGTGCGAGACAGCGCGGGCCAGGGACTTCACTGGCCTGGTCAGCGAGCAGTCGCTGTACAACCTGATGACCCGCGCCATCGAGCTCGAGGTACTGCCCGCCGCCCGCGCCTACGGCGTGGGCGTCATCCCGTGGTCCCCGCTGGAGGGCGGCCTGCTCGGCGGCGTGCTGAAGTCCGAGCGGGAGGGGCGACGGCGGCTGGCCGGCCGGTCGAAGCAGCAGGTGGAAAGCCACCGCGAGGAGATACAGGCGTACGAGGACCTGTGCGACAAGCTCGGCGAGGAACCCGCCAGCGTGGCGCTCGCCTGGCTGCTGCACGTCGACGGGCTGACCGCGCCGATCATCGGGCCGCGCACGCTCGCACAGCTCGACAGCGCGCAGCGGGCGCTGCAGGTCACGCTCGATGAGGACGTGCTGGCCAGGCTGGACGAGATCTTCCCCGGGCACAAGCCGGCTCCGGAGGACTACGCCTGGTGAGCGCCCCGAGGTGAGCACGCAGGCCCCGGGCGCGCCGGGCGCCCCGGCCGCGCGGCGGCTGCTGCGGGACCGCACCGGCGGCAACCGGGTCACGAACATCGAGCTGTTCTTCGACCTGGTGTACGTCTTCGCGGTCACGCAGCTGTCGCACAACCTCGTGCAGCACCCCACCGTCAGCAGCGCCCTCCAGTCGGCGCTGCTGCTGGCGATGGTGTGGCTGGCCTGGGCCTACACCACGTGGGTCACCAACTGGATGGACCCGGAACGCATCGAGGTCCGCCTGCTGCTCGTGGTGCTCGCGCTGCTCAGCCTGGCGATGTCGGCGGCGCTGCCGCGCGCCTTCGACGACCTAGGCTGGGTGGTCGGCGCGTCCTACGCCGTGCAGCAGGTGGGCCGCAGCGTGTTCATGGTGGTCGCGCTGCGCGGTCCGCTGCAGCGGAACTTCGAGCGGATCCTCGCCAGGTGCACGGTCAGCGGCGCGCTGGCCGTCGCGGGCGGGCTGGTCGGCGGCCATGCCAGGGCACTGCTGTGGCTGCTCGCCGTCGCCACCGACGTGGCCGGCGGCCTGACCGGGTTCGCGACCCCGTTCCTCGGCCGGTCCCGCACCGCGGACTGGACGATCGAGGGCGGCCACTTCGCCGAGCGATGCCAGGCGTTCATCCTGATCGCGATCGGCGAGTCGATCGTCATCATCGGCGCCACCCTGTCCGCGACGCGGCACATCACCGGCGCCACGGTCGCCGCGTTCGTCGTGTCGTTCGCGGGCTCGGTGGCGCTGTGGTGGCTGTACTTCGACCGGTCGGCCGGCGCAAGCGCGGAGGTGATCGAATCCTCAGACGACCCGGGCCGGATCGCCCGCAGCGCCTACCACCTGGTCCACCCGCTGATGGTGGCCGGCATCATCGTCACGGCGGCGGGCGATGAGAAGATCCTCACGTCCCCGTCATCGTCGGCGCCCGCGTCGTCCGCCTGGATGATCCTCGGCGGCCCCGCGCTGTTCCTCGCCGGGCACGCCGCCTTCAAGTTCGTGGTCTGGCGCACGGTCCCGTGGACGCGGCTCGCCGGCATCGCCGTGCTGGCGCTGCTGGCCCTCGCCGTCCCCGTGCTCCCCGAGATCGCGCTCGCCGCCTGCGCGGCCGCCGTGGTCGCCGTCGTGGCGGCCCTCGACCGGGTGGTTACTCGTCCTCGTCGGTCTCTATGACGACGCTGATACTGTCGTTGGCCAGCAGGAACGAGATGTCCTCGAGGCTCTTGGCGATCGAGAACAGCAGGAACGGCACGGCCGCCTGCGCGTCGCCGCTCAGCATCCCCGCCGCCACCCGCAGCTGGGGACTGTAGTCGGAGCCGATGTCTTCCTGGAGCTCGTCCAGCAGTCCGCCGTCGTCGTCCACGTTGCGAATCCTAATGCAAAACGTGCCGGGCCCGGCGGGAGGTCGGGCCCGGCACGCGGGCAGAGGCGAAGGCCCCTTAGGAGGCGAAGTCGAGCAGCGGCTGCGCCCTCGACGGGTGCCGCAGCTTGGACAGCGACTGCTTCTCGAGCTGGCGGATCCGCTCCCTGGTCAGGCCGAGCGCGCGGCCGATCTCGTCCAGGGTGTGCGGGTTGCCGTCGTACAGGCCGAACCGCATCGCCATGATCGTCGCCTCGCGCGGGGTGAGCGCGTCCAGCGCCGACCGCAGCTGCTCGGCCATCAGCTGACGGTCGACCAGCTCGGAGGCCTCGGGCGCGTC
>DATBBI010000043.1:0-6486 GCA_036271115.1 Trebonia sp. | reverse complement strand
GGCACGGCCCTGCCGGTCGCCGGGTCGATGACCTTGATCTCGATGTGCGGGCCGGCCCGGCCCACCGTCGCCACCCGGCGCTCGATCGAGTCGTCGACCCGGGTCTGGGTGGACACCGGTGAGGTCTCGGTCATGCCGTAGCAGATCGACACCTCCGACATGCCCATCCGGTCGATGACCTGCTTCATCACCTCGACCGGGCACGGCGAGCCCGCCATGATGCCGGTGCGCAGACTGGACAGGTCGAAACGGCCGAAGTCCGGCACCGCCAGCTCGGCGATGAACATCGTCGGCACCCCGTACAGCGACGTGCACCGCTCGGCCTGCACCGCCTCCAGGGTGGCTACCGGGTCAAAGGACGGCGCCGGGATCACCATCGCCGCGCCGTGGCTGGTCGCCGCCAGGTTCCCCATCACCATGCCGAAGCAGTGGTAGAAGGGCACCGGGATGCAGATCTTGTCCTCGTGCGTGTAGTGGCAGAGCTCGCCGACGAAGTAGCCGTTGTTCAGGATGTTGTGGTGCGAGAGCGTCGCGCCCTTCGGGAAGCCGGTGGTCCCCGAGGTGTACTGGATGTTGATCGGGTCGTCGGCGCTCAGCTCGATCGCGACGAGCGCGACGGGGTCCGCGCGGCGCCCGGTCTCGAGCAGCGCGTCCCACTCCCCGGTACCGAGCAGGACGACCTGCTCCAAAGCGGCGCAGCGCGGCCGGACCTTGTCGATCATCGCGGCGTAGTCGGACGTCTTCAGCCGCTGCGCGGCGACGAGCAGCCTGGCGCCCGACTGGTTCAGCACGAACTCGAGCTCGCTGGTCCTGTAGGCGGGGTTGATGTTTACCAGGATCGCGCCGACCTTCGCGGTGGCGTACTGGGTCAGGACCCATTCCGCGCAGTTCGGGGCCCAGATGCCAACCCGGTCTCCCACGCTGACGCCGGCGGCGAGCAAGCCCAGAGCGAGCGCGTCCACGTCGGCGGCGAGCTCGGCGTAGCTCCACCGGCGGCCGGCCGGCACGTCGACCAGGGCCGGGCGATCGGGGAACCGGCCCACTGTCCTGTCGAGGTTCTCCCCGATCGTGTCGCCGAGCAGCGGCGTGTCGCTGATGGCCGACGTGTAGCTCTTCTCTGCCATGGGCGTGCTCCTCTCGCCGTTGAGAGCATCATAGGGTTTCGCCTTATGGAGACCGGTGTAGCAATGTTCGCGACCCACGATGCGGTCGCGCCCGGCGAGCTTGGCCGGCTGGCCGAGCAGCGCGGGCACGAGTCGCTGTTCTTTCCCGAGCACACGCACATCCCGGCGGACAGGCAGACACCGTGGCCAGGCGGGCGGCCGCTGCCGCGCCGGTACGCGCACACCTACGACCTGTTCGTCTCGGTCACGGCCGCGCTGGCCGCGACGTCGCGGCTGCGCGTGGGCTCTGGCGTGTGCCTGGTGATCGAGCGGGACCCGATCATCACCGCCAAGGAGGTCGCCTCCGTCGACTTCATGTCCGGCGGCCGGTTCGAGTTCGGCGTCGGCGCGGGGTGGAACAGGGAAGAGATGGCCAACCACGGCACCGACCCGCGGGTCCGGATGGCGGTCATGCGCGAGCGGATCGAGGCGATGAAGGCGATCTGGACGTCCGGCGAGGCCAGCTACGCGGGCGAGTACGTGTCGTTCGACCGGATCTGGTCGTGGCCCAAGCCCGCGCAGCGGCCGCACCCGCCGGTGCTCGTCGGCGGGGACGGTCCCGGCGTTCTCGACCGGGTGCTCGCGTATGGCGACGGGTGGTTCCCGAACTACGCCCCAGAGGGCATCCTGGACCGCGCGAAAGAACTGCGGGAGCGGGCGGACCGGCCGGTGCGGCTGATGGTGATGGGCGTACCGTCCGACCCTAGGGCGCTCGAGGCGTACGCGGCGGCCGGGTTCGAGCGGGCCGTGCACTGGCTGCCGTCCGCGCAGCGCGGGCCGGTAGAGCGGGAACTCGACGTGTTCGAGGCCGCGGTCGCCGAGTTCAACGGCGAGTAAGACCCGCCATATGGCCTCGTCGTACGGCCTCGCGGTCCGAAAGGCGGAAACCACGGACCGCGAGACCGCACACCCCCTGGCGACCCCGCCCTTGGTGTGCCATTGTGCCTGCTCTGTCCGCCGTAGCGCTGCATCAGAACAATGTCCGGACAAGATCGGACAAGCACCGGCGTGAGAAACATGGTCGCAACTTGGCATCGATGTCACGCATTGGGTGAACTTGGGCGCCCATAGGGACTGTCATGTGAAGGCAAAGCTTCATATCCGGGGGAATCAATGGTTGATAATCCGGCCACGGCACAGCAAACGGCTGAGCAAATCGAATCCCAGGCGGATTTCGGGCGGGAGCTGACGGCGCTCAGGGAACGCGCCGGATTGCGGATCCGTGACGTCGGCCGCCTGTCCGGAATTCCGGTCAGCACCGTCGGCGACTACTTCTCCGGGCGCCATCTGCCTGCCGAGCGGCAGCAGCTGATCCGGATTCTCGAGGTGTGCGGCGAGACCGACCCGACCCGGATCGCGTGGTGGGAAGCCGCGCTGCAGCGGGTCCGGCGGCTGCCCGGCAGGAGGACGGGGACCCCGTACCGTGGCCTGGCCAGGTTCGAGCAGCAGGACGCGCGCTGGTTTTTCGGCCGCGAGGACGTCACGGAACACCTTGTCGCCCTCGCCGCCGAGTCCTCCGCGCTGCCGCTGGTGCTGGTCGGTCCCTCGGGCGCCGGCAAGTCATCGCTGCTGCGCGCGGGCCTGCTGCCGCGCCTCAGCGAGCTGGCCGCGGTGGTCCCGGAAATCGCCGGGCCGGTGATCGTCCTCGAGCCCACGGCCACGCCGGTTGCCGATCTCAAGGCCCGGCTCGCGGAGCTCGCGGCAGGCCCGGACGGCGGCGAAGGCGGACGCCCGGCGGTCATCGTGGACCAGTTCGAGGCGGTCTTCACCCAGTGCCGCGACGAGGCGCAGCGCCGCGAGTTCATCACCGAGCTGTGCGAACTGGCAGGGACCGCGCTGGTGGTCCTGGCACTGCGGGCCGACTTCTACGACCAGGCGATCCGCTACCCGGGGCTGGCGAGCGCACTGGAGTCCCGGCAGGTCGTGCTCGGTCCGATGACAGCGGACCAGGTCCGCCGTGCCGTCATCGAGCCGGCCCGGCTGGCCAGGGTGACCGTCGAAGACGGCCTGGTCGGGCTGCTGCTCGCCGACCTGTCGCCGCGGGACGCGGCCGAACGTGCCGCGAACGGCGGCGGACCCGGTGCCCCCGGCGGACCCGGTGCCCCCGGCGGCGCGTACGAGCGGGGCGCGCTGCCGCTGCTGTCGCACGCCATGCTGGCCACCTGGGAACGCAGCCGGGGTGGCACGCTGGCGATCGCCGACTACCTGGCGAGCGGCGGGATCAGGGACGCCCTGGCGCAGACGGCCGAGCGTGCCTACGGCAGCCTGACGCCGGACCAGCAGCGGCTCGCCAGGCGGCTGTTCCTTCACCTGGTGCACGTGGCCGATGACCTGCCGCCGAGCCGCGCCACCGTCGAACTCAGCGAGCTGCGCAGCTGGGGCGACGACGCCGAAGCCGTGCTCGCCACGTTCGTCGACGAGCGGATGATCACCGTGGACGCGGGGACCGCCCAGCTCACGCACGACGCGCTGCTGACTGCCTGGCCCCGGCTGCGGTCGTGGATCGAGGGCGGCAAGGACGGCCTGCGCACCCGGCGGCGGATCACCGAGGGCGCTCGTGCGTGGACGGATGCCGGGCGGGAAAGCGCTGCCCTGTGGCGCGGCAGCCAGCTCGCGGTCGCCAGGGACTTGGCGGCCGATGAGGACAACCGCGCTTCGCTGCCGACGCTGGCCGCCCAGTTCGTGGCCGCGTCGATCGCCGAGGACTCCGCCGCCCGCCGCGCGCAGCGCCGGCGCACCCGGCGGCTGCAGGGCATCATCGCGATGCTGACCGCCTTGGTGGTCGCGGTGGCCGTGCTGACGGTGTACGCCTTCAGGCAGCGCCAGGCGGCAGCCGACGCCCGCGACGCGGCCGTCGCCGCGAGCCAGAGCGCGAACTCCCGCGAGGCCGCCATCGAGGCGGGCCAGCTCCGCGCGCAGGACCCCTCGCTGGCCGCGCAGCTCAGCGTCGCCGCCTACGGTGTCGCGCACACCCCGCAGGCGACCGCCGCCTTGCTGGAGTCGAGCGGCGAGCCGTCGGCGGCCCGCATCGTGGACTCGCCGGGGGTCGTGCAGTCGGTCAGCGTCAGCCCGGACCGCCGGCTGCTCGCCGTGGCCGGCGCCGACGGAACGCTGCGGCTGTGGAACGTGGCGGTGCCCGGCCACCCGTCGCCTGTCGCCACGCTGGTGCAGGCGAACGGGCAGGACCCGCTGTACACCGTGGCGTTCAGCCCGGACGGCACGACGCTGGCCGCGGCCGGCGCCGGACACGTCGTGCAGCTGTGGAACGTGGCCGACCCGGCGCACCCCGTGCCCGCTGGCCAGCCGCTGACCGGACCGTCGAACACGATCTACTCGGTCGCGTTCAGCCCCGACGGCAAGACACTCGCCGCCGCCAGCGCCGACAAGACCGTCCGGCTCTGGGACGTGGCCGACCCCGCGCACGCGGTGCCGCTCGGCCAGCCGCTGACCGGGCCGGCCGGGTACGTCGAGTCGGTCGCGTTCAGCCCCGACGGAAAGACCCTCGCCGCCGCCAGCGCCGACAAGACCGTCTGGCTGTGGGACGTGGCCAACCCCGCCGAGCCGTTCCCGTACTACGGCGTGCCGCTGACCGGCCCCGCGGCCATCGTGACCGCGGTGGCGTTCAGCCCTGACGGTCACACCCTCGCCGCCGCGAGCCAGGACGACAAGGTGTGGCTGTGGACCCTCGCGGCCGGCACGCCGGCAGCCACCCAGGACGGCACGCTGACCGGGGCCACGGACTGGGTCAACACGATCGCGTTCAGCCCGGACGGCACATCGATCGCCGCGGGCACGTCCGACGCCGGGGTGCTCATCTGGAGCCGCGCCAGCCGGAACCGCATCGCGACGCTGCCGCGTCCGCAGCCTGTCACCTCGATCGCGTGGGACGGTCCAGGACGGCTCGCGTCCGGCGACGCGGACGGCACGGTGTCGCTGTGGACGCTGCCGTCGCCCGTGCTCGCGGCGTCCGAGAAGACGACCACCGTCGCCTACAGCCCGAACGGCGCGACGCTCGCGGTCGGCGGGCAGGACGTCCAGCTGTGGAACGCGGCCAGCCGCGCGCACATCGCGACGCACCCCCTCGCCGCAGGGATGGTCGTCAACGGGCTCGCGTTCTCCCCTGACGGGCGCATCCTCGCCGCCGCCTACAGCGATCGCACCGTCGCCCTCCTCAACGCCAGCACCCTGGCACCGCTCGGCGCGCCGTTGCAGGTGACCGCCGCGGGCAACGCGGAAACGGTCGCGTTCAGCCCTGACGGCACCGTGCTCGCCACCGGCGGCGACGACGGCACGGTGCGGCTGTGGTCGGTGACCGACCCGGCGCACCCCCGCCAGCTCAGCTCGGTGCACGACTCGGGGACCTACGTGTTCACGGTCGTGTTCAGCCCCGGCGGAAAGACCCTCGCGGCCGCGAGCACCGACAACCTCACCCGGCTCTGGAACGTCACCGACCCGGCGCACCCGGCCCAGCTCGGCAAGCCGCTGGGCGGGTTCAGCAGCTACGCGATCGGGCTGGCCTTCACCCCGGACGGCAAGCTGCTCGCGGTCGGCAGCGCGGACAAGACGATCCGGCTGTGGAGCATCGCGAACCCGGCGCGCCCGGTCCAGGTCGGCGCGCCGCTGACCGGCCCGGCGGGCTACGTCTGGGGGCTGGCGTTCAGCCCGGACGGCACGACGCTGGCAGCCGGCGTCACCGACGGCACCGTCTGGCTGTGGCGGGTCGCCGCCCCGGCCAGCCCGTCGCTGATCGCGACCCTCACCGGCCCGGCCGGGCACGTGTACTCGGTCGCGTTCGCCCCGTCCGGCGGCCAGCTCGCGGCGTCCAGCGACGACGGCACCGTCCACCTGTGGGACGTCAGCCCAGGGGTGGCGGAGTCGCAGGTCTGCGCCAACCTGGGCCAGCCGCTCACTCGCGCCGAGTGGAACGTCTACGTGCCCGGCGTGCCGTACCGCGCGCTGTGCTCGTAACACCGGCCCGCCATCTCGACTTTGGAGCAGGTCCCTGCGCTTTTCTTGCTGTTATCAGCGTTTGGGCGTAGTTTGCTGCTCCAAGGTCGTCCAGGGAGTCGAGGAACGGGGGCGGGAGTCATTCGGGGATGGGGGCGGCGGAGGGTGCCCGCGGCGGAGAGTGCCCGCGGCGGAGAGTGCCCGCGGCAGCGGTGCCCCAGACCAGGACGAGGATGCCGTACAGGCCGAGCGGGGCGGCGGCCGCCGGGCCGAAGGCGGCCGTGGCCAGGCCCGCGGCGATGGCGAAGTCCCGCATTGACGTGGTGAGCAGGAGAGCGGCCAACACCGGGCGGGGTGCGTGCAGCCCGAGAAGGCG
>DATBBI010000042.1:0-21401 GCA_036271115.1 Trebonia sp. | reverse complement strand
GGCGATGTCCGCGTACTTGCCGACCTTGAGGGGGTCGCCGGACAGGGCGAGGATGTTCCTGACGCCGAGGGCCCAGGCGCCGAGGAGTTCGGCCTGCAGCGCCAGGAGGTTCCTGTCGCGGGTGGTGACCTGCATGATCGGCTCAAGACCCTGCTCGAGCATCCAGACCGAGACCGCTAGCGGGGTGACCTTGACCGTGGCCGCCTGGTTGTCGGTCACGTTCGCCGCGACGACGTGCGGCGCCAGCTTCGCCGCGGTGTCGCGCACCGGGCCGGCGACGGGATCTACTGGCGGGTTGAGTTCGGCGGTGACCGAGAAGGTGCCCGCGGCTAGTGCCTCGCGTAGGGTCATCCTCCGATTGTTCGCCCGTACGGCGGTTATGGGAACTGTCCGGGCGCACAAGGTCCGTCGTGCCCTGCGCGGGCACGGCAATAAGTTGACGCTTCAAAATTCTTCGGGTTAGACTTGAAGCGTCAAGTTTCTAGTCGGGCTGAGGTGGTGAGTGGCCGTGGCGACGCGCTCGATCTTCGATCCGCTGGTGCCTGCGGGAGCGTACGACGAGTTCGCCGTGACGGCGGCGCCGGCGAGCGCCGCGCAGCGCGCGTGGACGCCGGCTGACGGGGCGTTGCCGGCGCTGTACATCGGGCACGGCGCTCCTCCGCTGCTCGACGACGCGGTGTGGATGAAGCAGCTCGCGTCGTGGACGCACACGCTGCCCAAGCCGCGGGGCGTGCTCATCGTCTCGGCGCACTGGGAGGCCGCGCCGCTGATGCTGTCCGCGCCCGGGGCGGCGACGCCGCTGGTCTATGACTTCGGCGGGTTTCAGCAGCGGTACTACACGCTGACGTACCCCACGCCGGACGCGTCGTGGATGGCGCGCGACGTCGCGGGCTTGATGCCGGCGTCCGCACCGGTGCACCAGCACCCGAGCCGCGGGCTCGACCACGGGGCCTGGGTGCCGCTGAAGGTCATGTACCCGCTCGCGGACGTCCCCGTGCTGCAGCTGTCGATCCCGACGTCGGACCCGTCTTCGCTGCTGTCGCTCGGCGCACGGCTGCGGCCGCTGCGCGAGTCCGGGGTGCTGATCATCGGGTCGGGGTTCCTCACCCACGGGCTGCCGTTCGTCACGGCGGACATGATCTACGGATCGTTCGTGCCCGGCTGGTCCTCTGACTTTGACCAGTGGGCTGCCGAGGCGCTGGCGCGGGGCGACGTGGAGACGCTGGCCGGATTCCGGAAGGCGCCGGGGATGCCGTACGCGCACCCGACGGCGGACCATTTCCTGCCCCTTTTCGTCACGCTCGGCGCGGCCTCCGACCCGACGGCGCCCGTGGAGACGGTGATCGACGGCTACTGGATGGGCTTCGCGAAGCGCTCCTTCCAGGTCTCCTGACGCCCGTCACAGGGAATGCCAGGATGGATCGCATGGCTACCGTGCCCGACAACGGCGCTCCGCCCTCAGATCCGTCCCGCGCCAATGACTATGACAGCTTCGCCGAGGCGTACACGGCCGACAGCGACGCCGCCATCTGGAACGCCTACTACGAGAGACCCGCGATGCTGGCCCTCGCCGGGGACGTGACCGGCCGGCGCATTCTCGACGCCGGCTGCGGTTCCGGGCCCCTGTTCGCAGCGTTGCGCGACCGGGGCGCCATCGTGACCGGCTTCGACAAAAGCGCCGGCATGCTGGAGCAGGCCCGGCGGCGGCTCGGTGACGACGCGGACCTGCAGGTCGCCGACCTGAGCCGCCCGCTGCCCTTCCGCGACGCCGCGTTCGACGATGTCATCGCCTCCCTGGTGCTGCACTACCTGGAAGACTGGGGACCGGCGCTCACCGAGCTGCGGCGCGTTCTGGTGCCTGGCGGCCGGCTCATCGTGGCCGTTGACCATCCGTTTGTCATCTACGCCCTGGAGCGCGTGGCCGGGCGCAACCCCAACTACCACGCGACCTTTAACTGGACCGAAGAGTGGACCATGGGCGGCCAGACCATCCCCATGAGCTTCTGGAGCCGGCCGCTGCACGCGATGACCGACGCCTTCACCGCGGCAGGCTTTCGGATCTCCGTCATCAGCGAGCCGCAGCCCGTGCCGGAAGCACGCGAGCTATTCCCCGAAGAATTCCGCCAGCTCTCGACCCGCATGAGCTTCCTGTTCTTCGTCCTGCAAGCCGAATAACCGACGCTGCTGGCGGCCCAGCCCCGTAATTCCCACGGTCCCCGGTGCCACCAAGTCACGTTAGTGCTAGGGATGCCTTCCGTCACAGGCGTCACCCTGGCGAGCCTGCCGCCAGCGCGACCTGGCTTAGTGGTGTTATTCCGGGGCGATATGCCCCGGAATAACACACGTAGAGGCTGTACTGCGGCCGCGGCGGCCGCTTCTTGCTGTTATCAGACCTATAAAGCCATGCGGCGGGATCACCCGTCCTGCCGGCTTTGGGACCCGGGCGGCGATCCTAGCCGCGGTCGTGGCGGGTGGTCGCTGTATTGCCTGGCCCGGGGCTGGCGTGGCCGCCGAGAGCATCGGCGTGGGCGGCGGTGAGCTGCCGGACGCGGTCGAGGAAGCCGCGGATCACCAGAAGCTCGTCGTCGGTGTAGTCCGCCAGCAGGCTCCGGGTGCTACGGATGAGGTCTCCGAAGACTTCCTCGTCCTGGGCGGCGGTGGCCTCGGTGGTTTCCACGAGCTGGCGGCGGCGATCGCCGGGATCGGGCCGCCGGCGGATGTACCCCGCCTTCTCCAGGCGGTCCAGGACAGAGGTGACACCGCCGGTGGTGAAGCCGAGCAGGCGAGCCAGGTCGGTGGGGGCGAGCGGCCCGGCCCGGCCGAGGATGTCCAGTGCGCGCATGTCGGTGCGGTTGAGGCCGTACCGGTCGGCGGCGGCCTGGTCGAGCCGGTCGATCTCCGTGCTCAGCGCCCGGAGGCCACCGGCGACCTGACCGGGGAGTGCCCGCGTGGCCATATAGTTTGCCGATCTAGTAGTAAGAGTTGTAAGCTACTTGTCTGACAGTAGGAATCGTAAGCTACTTGCGATTCTAGCAGACTCTAGCTTCACGGGGAGAGATCCACCATGCATATCAGGACACGAGTCGCGGCAGGTGCGCTGGCCGCCATCGCGGTTGCAGGCTGCGCCGCTGGAACCGCCGCCGCGGCGCAGGCTACCCCGCGTGCCCCCGGGCAGCTGACCTTCGTCAGCCAGCTGACCGCCATCCAGTTCTTCACCGCCTCCGGGCCGATCACGGGGTTCCCCACCACGCCGCTGGTGCCCGGCGACCGGATCATCGGCCAGGACCGCATCCTGCAACACGGCAGGGCCGCCGGTCACGACAACGAGGCCTGCACCGTCTCCTTCGGCCGCGACGTGCTCTGCCAGGACATCATCATCCTCACCGGCCAGGGCGACCTGCAGGCCAGCTGGACCCTCCAGTGGCCCGCCGCCCGCACCCGCGGCCCGGCCAGCTTCGACGGCGTCATCGACGGTGGAACCGCACACTTCGCCGCGGCTCACGGCACCTTCCACGCGGCCACGCTGCCCGACGGCGACACGCAGCTCACCGCCGTGATCAACACGGGCCAGCAATGACGCGGCCGCCAGCCAGGTCCGGGACTTCACCCGGACCCCACGCGCCAGCCGGCTAGCGGCCACTCAAATCCGGACAACACAGCGCCCGGATGTCCGGGCGCTGTGCATCCTGACGGGCACTCATCCATGGTCAAGGACATAGGGGGGCCAGAAGCTTCTTGCTGTTATCAAGCGATAGGGGTCGTCACCGACGGATTGGGTTACTCGGGGCGGAAGGGTAGCAGCTGGTCCTCGCCCGGGCGGGCCACGGTGTAGGTCGACTCGGGCATCTCCTCCCACGCGCCGGGCAGGTCGCCGATCGGCTCGGAGACCACGAGCCGCGCGTCGTCCGGTACCTCGCGGAGGAACTCCCGGTCGGGGTACTCCCGCCGGAGCGCGCGGATATCGCGGGTGTAGAACAGCGACCGGGACTTGCCCTGGCTGGAGTAACGGAACGCCCACACGGTCTCGCCGTCGGACGTCGCGATCGTGCCCTGGAAGGGGTAGGCGACGCCCCGGCCCCGCCCGCACGCCTCCACGAACCCGATCGCGCGGGCTACCGCTGCGGGCGGATCCTCCTGCAGGCCGAGGGTGAGCGCCAGGTAGAACAGCACCTCGGTGTCGGAGGTGCCCTGGATGTCCGGGAACAGGGACTCGTCGACCGCGAACACCAGGTCGCGCTTGATCGCCGCGAAGCCGTCGATGAAGCCGTTGTGCATGAATAGCCACCGGTCATGGCGGAACGGGTGGCAGTTGGTCTGCTGGACCGCCGAGCCGACCGCCGCGCGGACGTGCGCGAAGAACAGATGCGAACTGATGTGGCCGGCGAGTTCGCGCAGGTTCAGGTCATTCCACGCGGGTTCAATGCTGCGGAACAGTCCGGGGGCCACGGCGGCGTCGTACCAGCCGACGCCGAAACCATCGCCGTTGGTTGTCTCGGCTCCGAGCCGGGAGTGCAGGCTCTGGTCGATCAGTGAGTGCACCGGCGTGTAGAGCACTTCGCTCAGCGGAATCGGCGCGCCCGTGTAAGCGAGCCAGCGGCACATGCGTCATCACCGCCGCAGGAAGTCCCGGACGCGGTCCGCGTACGGGGTCTTGTCGTAGCTTCCGGCGTAGGCGCCGGCCATCCGGACCGGGTCGCCGAAGAAGTAGTACTCATACAGCGCCTGGCGGCCCGCGAACGCCGAGATGCAGGTATCCCAGGCGAGGCGGAACAGCCGGACCCGCTCCGCGCCTGGCAGCGCCGCCGCCTGGAGGTAGGTGTCGATGTCAGCGGCGGCCGGGCCGGTTACGTCGGCCTCGGTAGGGGTCGCCATCAGGCCGGAGGCGCCCAGCTTGCGCAGGATCTCAGGGAACCGCTGGTAGAGCCGCGGGTAGAGGTTGCGCGCCGCGTTCAGCGGCGCCCAGGCGGGGGTGAGCACGCCGTAGGAGTTGACCGCCGCGTCCGCCTCGGCGGCGCGGCCGAACGCGCGCAGCGTCTCCAGAGTGGTGATGATCTCGGCGAGGTCGGCCTGGACGTGCGGGAACTGGCCGATGCCGATCGCCTCCGTCAGCAGCGTGACGAGGCCGAGGATGTACTCGGTCTTCGCGGTGGTGCGGGCCAGCACCTGGTGCGTCATGTGCGCGACCGCCGACGTGGCGGTGTAGAAGCCGTTGCACAGTTCGGGGTCGCCGAGGACGAAGCAGCGCTCGTACGGCACGTGCACGTCGTCGAAGACCACCACCGCGTCGGACTCGTCGAACCGCGAGCCGAGCGGGTGGTCGAAGTGCGTCCGGCCGTAGTCCAGCGGCTCGCGGGCGATGTACCGCAGGCCCGCGGCGCCGGAGGGAATCGCGAACGCGAACGAGTACGGCTTGTCCTCCGGCGTGCCGCGCAGCACGGTCGACGGGAAGACCAGCAGCTCGTCGGCGAACGGGCCGATGGTCGCGAGCATCCGCGCGCCGCGCACCACCACGCCGTTGTCGTCCTCGCGGACGACGTGCGCCATCAGCGCGCCGCCGGCCTGCTGGCTGCCCGTGACGGCGCGGTTGGCCTGCGGCGGGATCAGGGTGTGCGTGCAGAGCAGGTCTTCTTCGCGGACCTTCTCGTAGTACGCCGCGATGTTGCGCGCGAACGCCCTGTCGGCCTGGCCGAACCAGTCGGCGGCCGACGCCAGCGCCATCAGCGCACTGTTCAGGTAATCGCCGGTGCGGCCGAGCATGCCCAGCGACCGGTCGGCCCACAGCTTGAACGCCAGGCGGCGCTTCTCCAGGTCGGCCTGTGTGCGCGGGACGAGGAACGACGTCGCCACCGGTTCGCCGGTCAGCGGCGACGGGTAGGTCAGCACGTCCCGGTGCGCCGGGTCGTGCTGCATGTCGAACAGTTCCGCGTAACTGCCCACCACATTGCGGAACGCGGGGTGCTCCGCCACTCCCCCGGTCAGCGCCTCGCCCTGGATCTCCACATGCGTCCTGGCGGCGGCGAGCCGGTCCAGGAATTCCGCGCCGGTGCGTGCTGGCATGACCGGACCGTAACTCCCCGGCCACGTGCGGGACAACCCGGGAATCGAGCTTGCCAGCCGGCCGGGACTGGTGGTTGCCTGATCCCGTGAAGTACCGGTGAAGGACAAGACCGTAGCGGAGCGGGTCACGTACCTGCTCGAGCCGAAGAACTGGATCATCGCCACCGTCATCATCGTCGGCTGGCATGCGGACGGTGTGGCGGGCCTGGGCTGGGGGCTGCTCGCGGCCTTCTTCGCGGGCGTGGTGCCCACGCTGTTCATCACCCGCGGCATCCGGCGCGGCCGGTGGGACGACAGGAACGTCGGCGCCAAGCGCCCCAGGCTCATCGTCCTCACGTTCATCACCGCGTCGCTCGCGGCGGGACTCGTGCTGCTCGTCACGCTCGGCGCCCCGCCGGAGCTGTCCGGGTACTTCGGCTGCATGCTCGTCAGCGTGGCGGTGCTCGCGGCCATCACGACCGTCTGGAAGATCTCCATCCACTGCGCGGTCGCGTGCGGTTCCGTGACGATCCTGGGTCTGATGTACGGCCCGCGGGTCATCCCCGCCTACGCGCTCGTCGCGCTCACCGCCTGGTCCCGCGTCGCCCTGAAGGACCACACGACGGCCCAGGTCATCGCCGGCTGCGTCCTCGGCGCCGCCGCGGCCGCGGTCACGTACGCGGTCATCCCCCGCGGCTGACGAGGGGCCGGCTGACGGGGACCGCTAGAGAGGCCAGATGCGGGCGGTTTCGTCGGCGCTGGCGGTGGCGAGCTGGCGGCCGTCGGGGCTGAACGCCAGGGAGCTGACCGCGCCCGCGTGGCCCTCGAAGGTGCGCAGGCACTTTCCGGTGGCGGCGTCCCAGAGCCGGACCGTGGCGTCCGAGCTCGCGGTCGCGATCAGCGCGCCGTCGGGGCTGAACGCGACGACGAACGCCGAGTCGGTGTGGCCCTCCAGGGTACGGATCGGGGCACCGGACTCGGTGTCCCACAGCCTCGCGGTCGCGTCTTCGCTCGCGGCGGCCACCACGCGCCCGTTCGGGCTGAAAGCGACAGACCACACGGTGCCGGAATGGCCGCTCAGGATGCGCACGCAGTTGCCCGTCCGGACGTCCCACAGCCGCGCGGTGCCATCGAAGCTCGCGGTCGCGATCAGCGCCCCGTCCGGGCTGAACGTCACGGCGGAGACGATGCCGGTGTGGCCGGTCAGGATGCTCAGGCACGCGCCGGTCCTGGTGTTCCACAACCGGATGGTGCCGTCGCCGCTGGCGGTGGCGAGCAGCGCGCCGTCGGGGTTGAACCCGGCGCCGTACACGATGTCGCTGTGGCCTTCGAGCACCTGCAGGGGAGCACCGCTGCGCGACTGCCAGATCCGGACGGTCTCGTCGTAGCTCGTGGTGGCGAGCAGCGCACCGTCGGGGCTGAACGCGGCGCCGAATACGGCGATCGTGTGGCCCACGAGCTCGTACGCGCAGGCGCCGGTCGCGACATCCCACAACCGCGGCGTCACGTCGGCGCTGACGGTGGCCACCCGGCGGCCGTCCGGGCTGAACGGCGCGGCGAACACGGCGTCGGTGTGACCGGTGAACGTGTGAAGGAGCTGGCCGGTGGCGGCGTCCCACAGCCGGGCGGTGTTGTCCTCGCTAGCGGTGCTGACCCGGGCACTGTCCGGGCTGAAAGCCACCGAGTTGACCGCGCCCGTGTGGCCGGCGAGCGTGCGCACGCCCGCCGTCTCGATAACACTCATGTATCCGCCTTCTGCGATCATCCGTGATGCGCGCCTCATTGTGCTACTACCGCGGGCGCACGCGGCCCGTTTTCGCGTCTTCGCTCCCTGTGTTCCACCATTTCGTGACATTGGGCGGGGTGAGACCGTTTGCGGGAAGGGTGGGCTACGCTGCGCGGCAGGAGGTCCGGATGCGGCTGGAGTCGGTGGGGAAGCGGTACGGGCCGCGCCAGCCTTGGGTCGTGCGATCCGTGACCCTCGACGTGCTTCCCGGGCGGCTCATCAGGCTCGAGGGGCGCAACGGCAGCGGCAAGTCCACGCTGCTGCGGGTCGCCGCGGGGGTGTCGCTGCCGTCGGCGGGACGGGTGACCGGGCGGCCGCACACCGGGTACGTGCCCGAGCGGTTCCCAGGCGGGCTGCCGTTCTCCGGCCGCGACTACCTGCTGCACCTCGCGCGGGTGCACGGCCTGCGCGGTCCGGCGGCGGCGCGGGCGGTCGACGAATGGCTGGACCGGCTGGGCGCGGCGGGCTACGCGGGCCAGCCGCTGCGGGCGCTGTCGAAGGGCATGTGCCAGAAGGTCGCGCTCGCCCAGGCGCTGCTCGCCCGGCCGGGGCTGCTGGTGCTCGACGAGGCGTGGACCGGGCTCGACCAGGCGGCGCGCGGCGAACTGGACGCCGCCGTCGCGGAGCGGCTGGCCGGCGGCGGGGCCGTCATGTTCGTGGATCACGAGCAGGCGCGGCTCGCCGGGCGGATTGCCGAGCGCTGGCGGCTGGACGACAGCGGGCACGTGACCGTTGTCGCCGGCGACGGGGCGCGCTCCCGTTCCGCGCCGGAGGGCGTCGTCGTCATCGAACTGACCGGGCTTGAGCCGGCGTCGGCGGCGTTGCTCGGCGGCCTGCCCGGGGTGCTGTCGTTCGACGGCGGCGCGGTGCGAGTGTCGTCCGGCGCGTCCGATGAGGTGCTGCGGCAGGTGCTCGGCTGGGATGGAGTGCACGTGACCGGCGTGCGCACCGAGCCGGCGGCGGGGCGATGACCGCGCTGCTGCGTTACCAGGCGGCCCTGCTGCTGCGGTCGAACCGGTGGATCTTCCCGCTGATCGCCTACGGGGCGCTGATCGCCGTCGGGGCCGCCGGGTCCACGCCGCTCGCCGAGGGGCTGGACTGGAGCGCCGCGATGCTGGTGCCGGCGGTCGCGTTCATCACCAGGTCCATGCTGGTGGCCGAGCCCGACGCGTCACGGGCTGTGGTCGCCGCGGCGGCCGGGCCGGCCGACGGCCCCGTCCGGGCGCAGCTGGCCGCCCTGGTGGTCGCGCTCGGCGGCGGCGGGTTGCTCGGCATCATCGGCGCCGTTTTCACGCTGCTCACCAGCGAGCCTGCCGGACCCCGGCCGCAGTCCGGCGTGACGGACCGCATCACGGCTGCGATCGACCACCCGGAGATTTTCCTGGCAGGCCTGGCGACCGCGGTGGTGTGCCTGTTCGTCGGGGCCGCCGCCGGGACGTTGTGCAACCCGCCGCTGCTGCGCCACCCGGGCGCGGCCGCGCTCGCCACGCTCGCGGCGGTCATCGTGGCGCTGGCCGCGAACGTGTCCCCGGCGAACGCCGCGCTGCGCAGCGACATCGCCTCGAACACCACTGCGCGCTGGCCCAGCGCCGTCTCGCTGATCGCGGCCGCGGTCCTGCTGGCCGTCACCTGGACGGCCTCGGCCATGGCCGCCGCCCGCCGGGAACGAAGCCTGGCCTAGCCGTCATAACCTCGTTCAAAGGACTGATATGTTGCCGTATCGGCCATTCTGCGGTGGTTATCCTTTGGGCAGCTATCCGCGCTAATTGCTCGGCCGCGGCGTGCTGCAGTTAATGTGCGGATCCACGCCTGTGTAGTTGAGCGGACCGGCCAGGATCGTTACCCCGATCGTGCTGGCACTGCTGCAGTCGATGTGATCCGTGTAATCGCCGCGCTGCACCGCGGCTATACCTCCGATAACCAGCCAGAGGACAAGAAATACCGATCCGAAATGCATCTGGGCCTCCGTGAGCGGCACCATCATCTGCGAGGAAGCGTACCTGCGAGCGACGCCAATGACCCTTCCAGAAATCTGGAAAAGCGATTCGGTCAGTGCGGGCGGTGGGCGGTGCTGAACACCACGTCTGTCCGCACAGACGTGATCTCCTCCGACCGCAGCCTGCCGAGGAGGCGCTCGCGGACGATGTCGCGTTGTTCCTGGCTGAGGGCATCGATGGTGGCCCGGTAGCCGGTGCCGAGGACGATGTCCCAGAAGCTGTCCGGGTGGTCGAGGTGGTGCCAGCCTGGGGCGGCCCTGACGGCTGGATGTTCCACGCCGCCGCGAGCGAGCAGGTCCGCAAGGGCGGCCTGGGTGGTGATCTCATCCCAGGGGTTGAACGCTTTGAACAACGATGGCTCTACCTCGCGCACCGCTTCCCAGAAAACGGTGTTGGCGGGCTCGAAGAGGCCCGCGCCCCAGGTGGTGATGGCCAGCACGCCGCCGGGACGGACCAGGCGCCACATCTCCGCGACGAACCCCGCCATATCCGGCGCGAAGAACACCCCGAATACGCAGATCACCGCGTCAAAGCCGCCATCAGGCAGCGAGGTCCTGGTCGCGTCGCCCGCCCGGAACTCGATGTTGGCCAGGCCCTCGCGGGCCGCCCTGACGCGGGCCATTTCCAGCAGGGACTCCGCGACGTCGATGCCGAGGACGCGCCCTTCGGGACCGACGAGGCGGGCAGCCGGAACCGCCGATGCTCCCGCGCCACAGCACAGGTCGAGCACGGTATGCCCGGCCGCCAGCGGCAACCCGGCCACCGTGGCCGCGCCGAACCGGTCCCAGAAACTCAGCGCGGCCAGGCCGTAGTGATCAGCGGCCGCCCCATAGGTGCGTGCCGCTCGCCGCGCATGCTCACCGAGCGGGCGGTCAGCTCGCACCCGGCCTCCCGCTAGGGGACGGCGGCTCAGGCGGGTGCCAGTCGTAGATCGGGGCGAGGCCGCGGAGCGCGGCGGCGGGCGCCAGCTTGCCGAGGGTCATCGCCAGCCCGTCGCGGAGGGCGATGGCGGGCGGGGAGGTCCAGGTGGCCATCCGGCCGGCGCGGCGGGACAGCCGGACGATCTTCGTGGTCCGCGCCAGCCGCAGGGCGGTGTAGCGGGCCAGCATGCCGGGGATGCCGGAGCCGTCCAGGCCGGTAGCCAGCCGGGCGAGGACCGCGGCGTCTTCCAGAGCTTGGCAGGCGCCCTGCCCGAGGTTGGGCGTCATCGGGTGGGCGGCATCGCCGAGCAAGGCGACGCGCCCACGGTGCATCGCGGGCAGCGGCTCGGCCAGTTCCGCGACGTCGTGCCTGAGCACGGACTCGGGCGTGGCCGACGCGAGCAGCGCGGGAATCGGCTGGTGCCAGCCGCCGAAGCGCCGGACCAGCTCGGCCAGTTCGTCGTCGTCCGGGCTGTGCGCGCCCCGCGGCGCGGGCGCGGCGGCGTAGCAGTACACCCGGCCGTCGGCCAGCGGCATGACGCCGAACACGCTGCCAGGCCCCCAGGTCTCCGACATCGGCACCGGCCCTGGGAACTCCGGGGCCAGCAGCCGCCAGGTGGTGAACCCCGCGTAGCGGGGCCCGGGATGCGCGGGGAACAGCGCGGTACGCGTGGCGGAGCTGAGCCCGTCCGCGGCGACCACCAGGTCCGCGTCGAGCGGGCCCGCCATGGTGGCCGCGTGTCCGCCGGAGTCCGGTGACGTCACCTCGGTGGACAGCGCGAGGACGCCGGCCGGGACCCGGGAGGCCAGGGCCTCGATCAGCCGCGACCGCGGCAGCAGGATCACCGGATCGCCGAACCGGTCCGTGATCATGCGTTCGGTCCTCGACCGCAGCAGCCACCGGCCACCGGGCCGCCGGATCCCGATCTCCTGGCCGACGGCGTGCGCCCGGACCGCGTCTCCGGCGCCGAACACGTCAAGCGCCCGCAGCCCGTTAGGCGCCAGCGCCAGCCCGGCCCCGACCGGCTCGAGCGACGCCGCCTGCTCGTAGGCGGTGACGTCCCAGCCAGCCGCGTGCAGGCCGGCGGCGGCGGCGAGGCCGCCGATTCCCGCTCCGATGATCACGGCCTTGGGCCGTGTCGCGCCCTCGGTCATAGACCATAGGTTTGCACGATCGTCAGGGGGATAGGACGCCGGCTGGCGGCGGAACGCGCTGAGGGTGCAGCATGGCAGCAGATGATCACCGGGAGGGGAACATGCCGGACCCGTCGGTATTGGGAATCGTACTGGCCGGCGGCGCCGGCACCCGCCTGGCGCCGCTGACGGACGACCGGGCCAAGCCCGCCGTGCCGTTCGGCGGCGTGTACCGGCTGCTCGACTTCGCGCTGTCCAACCTGGTGAACAGCAGCATCAGGAAGATCTGCGTACTCACCCAGTACAAGAGCCATAGCCTCGACCGGCACATCTCCGTGACCTGGCGGATGAGCGACCTGCTCGGCAACTACGTGACGCCGGTGCCGGCGCAGCAGCGGCTCGGGCCGCACTGGTACACCGGCTCCGCGGACGCGATCTTCCAGTCGATGAACCTGATCAACGACGAGAACCCCGAGCTGGTGGTCGTCATCGGCGCCGACCACGTGTACCGGATGGACCCCAGGCAGATGATCGCCCAGCACCTCGAGCACGGCGCGGGCGTGACGGTCGCGGCGCTGCCGGTCAACCGGCAGGACGCCAAGGCGTTCGGGATCGTGGGCGTCGGCGGCGACGGGCGGACCGTCACCACGTTCCTTGAGAAGCCGTCCGACCCGCCGCCGCTGCCGGACAGCCCCGACGAGTCGTTCGCGTCGATGGGCATCTACGTGTTCAGCACGAAGGTGCTCGTGGACGCGCTGCGCCGGGACGCCGAGGATCCCGACAGCAGGCACGACGTCGGCGGGAACATCATCCCCATGCTGGTCGAAGACGGCGTCGCCCAGGCGTACGACTTCATGACCAACAAGGTCCCCGGGTCGACGGAACGCGACGCCGGCTACTGGCGCGACGTCGGCACCATCGACGCGTACTTCGACGCGCACATGGACCTGCGCACCGTCGACCCGATGTTCAACCTGTACAACTACCGGTGGCCCATCCTCACCCACGTGGAGAACCTGCCGCCCGCCAAGTTCGTCCACGACACCGGCGACCGGGTGGGCCGGGCGATCGACAGCCTGGTCAGCAATGGCGTGATCGTCTCCGGCGGCCTGGTGCGGCAGTCCGTGCTGTCTCCCGGGGTAAAAGTCAACAGCTGGGCCACGGTGGACCGCAGCGTGCTGCTGCACAACACGGTGGTCGGCAGGCACGCGGAGATCAGGAACGCGATCGTCGACAAGAACGTGGTGGTGCCCGAGTGGGTCAAGATCGGCGTGGACAAGGAGCACGACCGCGCCCGCGGCTTCGTGGTGTCCCCCGGCGGCATCACCGTGGTGGGCAAGGGCGCGGTGGTCACGGAATGAAGGTCGCGCTGCTCACCCGCGAGTACCCGCCCGAGGTCTACGGCGGCGCGGGCGTGCACGTCGAGTACCTGGCCAAGGCGCTGTCGCCGCTGGTGGACCTCACCGTGCACTGCCAGGGCATTGACCGGCCGGACGCGGTGGCGCACCACCCGTGGGGCGCGCTGAACGACCAGGTGCTCCGCGTGTTCTCCACCGACCTGTCGATGGCGGAGGCGGTCACCGGCTCGGATCTGGTGCACTCGCACACCTGGTACGCGAACCTGGCGGGCCGCCTCGCGTCGCTGCGCTATGGCATCCCGCACGTCATGACGATGCACTCCCTCGAGCCGCTGCGGCCGTGGAAGGCCGAGCAGCTTGGCGGCGGCTACGCGCTGTCGTCCTGGGCGGAACGGGAGGCCGCCACCCACGCGTCGGCGGTGGTGGCGGTCTCCGAAGGCATGCGGGCTGACATCCTGGCCGCCTATCCAGAGATTCATCCGGAACGTACGCGTGTCATACGCAACGGCATCGACACGGCCGAGTACCGGCCGGACCCCGGCACCGACGTTCTCGAAAAGCACGGCGTCGACCCGGACCGGCCCTACGTCATCTTCGTCGGCAGGATCACCAGGCAGAAGGGCGTGTCCGTGCTGCTGCGGGCCGCATCGGCGATGGAGCCGGAGGCCCAGCTCGTGCTCTGCGCGGGCGCGGCCGACACGCCGGAACTGGCCGCCGAGGTCGAGGGCCTGGTTGGCATGCTGCAAGCGACCAGGTCCGGAGTGCTGTGGATCCCGGAGATGCTGCCCAAACCGGAGATCATCCAGCTGCTCACGAACGCGCTGATCTTCGTCTGCCCGTCGGTGTACGAGCCGCTGGGCATCGTCAACCTGGAGGCTATGGCGTGCGGGACCGCCGTGGTCGGCTCCCGGGTCGGCGGCATCCCCGAGGTCGTCGACGACGGGGTGACCGGCCTGCTCGTGCCGCCGAACGACCCGGCGTCCCTCGCGGACGGGATGAACGCGCTGCTGCACGACCCCATGCGCGCCGCGGAGATGGGCGGCGCGGGCCGGGAGCGGGCGGTCGCGGAGTTCAGCTGGGACGCCGTCGCGGCGCAGACCGCAGCGCTGTATGCGGAACTGACCGGAGCGAGTTAGCGCGCCTTCCAGCCGCCGGCGGGCTGCTGGCGGTCACTCTCCCTGGACCTTGCGCCACGGGCGGCGCCGCCGACGTATCGGCGACGTCGGCGGCGTCCTTGGCAAGCGATTCCGCGTTGTCTCGAGACCGGTTCCACGCCCGCACGGGCATCCCGGCAAGGTCGAGTGTTTACGCGAACACAAAAAGTAATTTCGAACACCTTTGTTTTCCCCAGGTGCTCTCGGATAGGTGGGGGCACTCAACCGAAATAATAACGGACTTAGATGTTGGACCCTCTTAACCGGCACGAACAGGCGAGCGGGATGTGGCGCCAACCCGAGGGTCCAGCTCAAGTGAGGGAGGCTGGAACACGGGCATCCCTCGCACGATCGCGTGTTCGTACGAACACGGAGAGTAATTTCGAACATCTTCGTTTTCCTCAGGTGCTCTCGGGTAGCGGGCGGACTCAACCGAAAACAACTGGACTGGGTGTTGAAGACTCCTGACCGGCGCGAATAGGGAGCGGGGACGCGCTGACGGGGGCCAGCTCGGGTCCAGCTCAGTAGAGGAGGCTGGATGATGAAAGGCGGTATGCGGGCCGCGGCCGCGATCGGTATCGGCTATCTGCTCGGCCGGCGCAAGAAGCTCCGGACCGCGACGCTCCTGGCCGCGGCGACGGCAGCCGGCGGTAGCGCCGTAGCCGGCCCGGCTATGCGGCGGGGCATGAAGATGCTCGGCGACACGGAGGCGCTGAACAAGCTCGCGCCACAGCTCGGCGAGCTCACCGAGACGCTGCGCGGTGACCTGCTCGGCGCCGGTAAGGCAGCGGCATCGGCAGCGGTGAGCAACCGGGTCGACGCGCTAACCGACTCGCTTCACGAGCGCGCCGAGCGGCTGCGTAACCCCGAGGCCGCGGTAGCCGAGGGCGCGGACCAAGCGGCCGAGGCAGGACGCTCGGCCGGGCGTGCCGGCAGGCGCGCGGCGTCCAGCGCCGGCGGCGCGGCGCGGCGGGCGACAGGGCGCGGCCGGTCCCAGTCCCGTGACGAAGAAGAGGACTACGAGTCCGACGACGCCGACTACGAGGCCGACGAGGCCGGTCAGCCCGACGACGAGGCGGACGACGACTACGAGGACGACGACCGCGACGACGCCGGCGAACAGGACGACCTCGACGATGACGAGGCGCCGCCCAGGCGGAGCGCCGCGCGCCGCCGGTCCCCGGTTAGCCGGGCGAGGAGGTAACGACAATGGCACCCGCAGCGAAGCCAAGCGGGCCGATGGACCGGCTCAGGGATGAAGCGGGCGGCCTGTTCGACGCGCTCGCGGAGCGCGCGACCACGACCGTGCGCGACAAGATCACCGGCACAACCGGCCGGCTCACCGACTACGTCGAGGGCGGCGGCGGGCCTGGCCTGATGGCCGCGGTGACCGGCGCCAAGGGCGTGGCCGAGGGCAAGAGCCCCGCCAGGTCGATGCTCAGCGCCGGGTTCGCCGGCGTGAAGGAGAAGGTGAAGGGGCTGTTCGGCGGCGGCAAGGGCGGCGGCGGCAAGCAGAAGCTGAAGCTCACCAACATCGTCGAATCCGTCGACGTGGGCGTTCCGGTCCGGCTCGCCTACGACCAGTGGACCCAGTACGAGGACTTCCCCACCTTCACCAAGAAGGTGGAGCAGGCCCGGCCGGACGAAGACGACCAGAAGTTCAAGGTCAACTGGAAGGCCCAGGTCTTCTGGTCGCACCGCGAATGGGAAGCCACGATCAAGGACCAGCGTCCCGACGAGCGGATCATCTGGACCTCCACGGGCCAGAAGGGTCACGTCGACGGGGCGGTCACGTTCCACGAACTGGGGCCGAACCTGACCAAGGTCGTGGTGGTCCTCGAATACCACCCGCAGGGCATGTTCGAGCGCACCGGCAACTTGTGGCGCGCCCAGGGGCGCCGGACCCGGCTGGAGCTCAAGCACTTCCAGCGGCACGTCATGGCGCACGCGCTGCTCAACCCCGATGAGATCGAGGGCTGGCGCGGCACCATCGAGGACGGCGAGATCGTCAAGGACCACGAGACCGCGCTCCAGGAAGAGCAAGAGCAGAACGGCCAGCGGCCCGAGGACGAGACCGACGACCAGGACCGCGCCGAAGACGAGGTTCCCGAGGACGAGATCCCCGAGGACGAGTTCGAGGCTCGCGACGGCGAGCGCGAGGCCGTTGACGGCGAGGCTGAGGCGCCCGAGGACGAGGCGCCCGAGGACGAGGCCGAAGCTTCGGACGACGGGGACCGCGAGCGGTCTGCCGGGCGGCGCCGCGGCGCGGCCGCCGGCAACGGCGGCCGCGGCCGGCGGCCCGCCACCAGCCGCGCGGCGGGGTCGGACGACCGGCCGCAGCGGGCCGCGCGCCGTCGCGCAACGCAAGGAGGGACGAGGTAAATGACAGTAATGCAGCAGCCAGGCGGCATGAGCGGGGGGCGTCCCCAGCCGTCCGGACTGGCCGACGTCATCGACACGATCCTTGACAAGGGCATGGTCATCGACGCCTACGTGCGGGTGTCGCTGGTCGGCATCGAGCTGCTCACCATCGACGCCCGGGTGGTTATCGCGAGCGTCGACACCTACCTGCGCTTCGCCGAAGCCGTGAACCGGCTGGACATCGCGCACGACAAGGAGACCCTGCCCGATCTCGTCGGCGACATGGCGGAGGGCGGCGCCCGGCATAAGACCAAGGGCGTCCTCGACGCGGCCGGGGACAAGCTTCGCGAGTTCACGGACACACAGAACGGCGAGCGCGCCGAACGGCGCTCCAGCCGGAAGGGGGACTGACATGACCGCACAGGCGGAAGACAGGCAGACCGTCGTCTACGTCTACGGGATCCTGCCCGGCGACGTCGAGGTCGAGCCCGGCGCGGCCGGTGTCGGGGACCCGCCCGGCGAAGTTCGGGTCGTGCGGCACCGTGACCTCGCGGCCCTCGTCAGCGACATCGACCCGAACCTGCCGCTGGGACGGCCTGAGGACCTCGTCGCACACGAGGAACTGCTCGACGCCAGCGCCGCTGACGTGCCCGTCCTGCCGCTGCGCTTCGGCGCGGTGGTGACCAACGACGACGCGGTCGCCGAGGAACTGCTCGGCCCGCACTACGACGAGTTCTCTGCCGCGTTGGAGCAGCTCGAAGGCCACGCCGAGTACGTGGTTAAGGGCCGCTACATGGAGGACGCGCTGCTGCGCGAGGTCCTGTCCGAAGACCCCCAGGCCGCGCAGCTCGGCGACCAGATCAGGGGCGCGGACCCGGACGCCACCCGTGAGCTGCGCATGCAGCTCGGGGAGATCATCAGCAACGCGGTCGAGGTCAAGCGCCAGCAGGACACGCGTACGCTCGGCGACGCCGTAGACGAGATCGCCGCGGCGAGCGTGGTGCGACCGCCGAGTCACGAGCTCGACGCGGTGTACATCGCCCTGCTCGTCGAGACATCCGCCGCCGACGACCTGGAGCAAGCGGTGCAGAGGCTGGCCGACGACTGGAATGGCAGGATCGAGCTCCGGCTGATCGGCCCGATGGCCGCCTATGACTTCGTGGGCACAGCCAACGGGGCTGCGGCGAGCTGACATGGGCCTGCTGACGCTGCTGCCGAAGCTGCCGTTCCTGCCGCTGATGGAGGTCATCCGCGTAGCGGAGATCATCCGCCAGGAGACGGAACGGCAGTACTACAACCCGGCGTCGGTCAGGCGTGAGCTTGAGGAGGCGGAGCAGCGGTATTCGTCTGGAGGCATCTCTGAAGCCGAGATGTCCCGGATCGAGTACACGGCGACTAGCCGGCTGTTCCCTGGCGTGCCCGTTAACCAGCGCCAGGCGCCTGCGACCCGGCGCCAGGCGCCGGCTAGGCGGCGCCAGACCAAGACAGGAGGCCATCGAGATGGCTAATCAACGGCAGGCGCGCGGCGCCAGTGAGCGAGCGAGCCGGACCAAGGAACCTGAGCCGGTGGCCGGGCTCAGCGCCGCCGAGGCAGGGCAATACGGCCTGCGGCAGGTTGCCGAGCTCACCGGCAAGGAACCGGAGACCATCACCGGGGTGGAGCCAACCGAGGACGACGGCTGGCTGATCACCGTTGAGGTGGTCGAGGACCGCCGGATTCCTTCGGCTACCGACGTGCTCGCCTCGTACGAGGCCGAGATCGGACCGGACGGCGAGCTGGTCTCCTACCACAGACAGCGACGTTACTCGCGCGGACGTGGCGACGATAGGACCGCATGACATGACCATGGGGAGCACAGTTCAGCCGGGCGGCGAGGCCGCTCAGCTCTACGGAACCAGTCCTGGGGGCGGGCACGCGCCCGCCAACCTGGGCGACATCCTCGAGCGCGTCCTGGACAAGGGGCTCGTGATCGCGGGTGACATCCAGGTCAACCTGCTCGACATCGAGCTGCTCACGATCAAGCTCCGGCTGGTGATCGCCTCCCTCGAGACCGCGAGGGAAGTCGGCATCAACTGGTGGGAGAACGACCCCTGGCTGAACGCGAACGCCTCCCGCCGCGCCGAGGATCGCGAACTGCGCGGCCCGAGCCGGGAGCTGGCGGACGAGAACGAACGGCTCAGAGAGCGGATCAGCGAGCTGGAAGCCGCTGGGAACGGTGAGCCGGATGAGCGATGAGCGCGGTGTCTGGGCGTACGGCATTACGCAGGACGCCACGGGCGCGAACTTGTCCTGGCTGGTCGGCGTGGCCGGCGCCCAGGTGCGCACCGCGACGGCCGGGGGCATGACCGTGCTGGTCAGTGACGTGGACCTGGCCGAGTTCGGCGAGGTCGCGCTGCGCCGCAACCTGGAGGACCTGGGCTGGCTCGAAGGGGTGGCGCGGGCGCATCACGAGGTGATCGCCGTCGCGTCGCGGATGTTCCCTGTGCTGCCCACCCGGCTCGCCACCGTCTACGGCAGCGACGAAAGCATGGCGGCCGTCTTCGACGGCCGCCGGGAGGAACTGCTCGCCGCGATGCGGCGAGTCGGCGGCCGCGTGGAATGGGGCGTCAAGGCCTACGCGGTCCCCGAATCCAGACAGCCCGAGGCGGTGCGGCAAGAGCCCGCCGCCGAGGGCGGCGCCCCGGCCGACGCCGGCGGCCGGGGCGCGGGACTTGCGTATCTCAAGCGGCGCAAGGAGCAGCTGTCGGCCCGGGCGGAGTCGCAGCGCTCCGCCGCGGCGGGCGCGCACGCGGTGCACGGGCACCTGGCCGCGCACGCGGCGGGGGCAAGGCTGCATCCGCCGCAGTCGCCGCAGCTCAGTGGCGACCACCGGCCGATGATGCTCAACGCCGCTTACCTGGTCGACGCGAACGACGGCACGGGGTTCGCCTCGGAGGTCGCGGCCGTCGCCGAGGCGCATCCCGAGCTCGACCTCAACCTGACCGGTCCGTGGCCGCCCTATTCGTTCACCGCCGAGGACGAGGGCGCCGGATGAGCCCGACGCGGGAGCTCGCCACCGCGGAGCCGACGGGGCCCCCGGCCCAGCGGATCGCCCTCGTCGATCTGCTCGACCGCGTGCTGGCCGGCGGTGTGGTGATCACCGGCGAGATCACCCTGTCCATGGCGGATGTCGAACTCGTGACGATCTCGCTGCGCGCGCTACTGGCCTCGGTCAGCACGCTGGCGGAGGAGACCACATGACCACCCAGCCAGTCCGGTACCGCCTCGACGCCGACGACGACCCGCGCTCCGCTGAGCGCGGGCTGGCGTCGCTGGTCCTCACGATCGTGGAACTGCTCAGACAGCTCATGGAACGGCAGGCGATCCGCCGCGTCGAGGACGGCACGGTCACCGACGAGCAGGCCGAACAGCTCGGCTACAACCTCATGCTGCTCGACGAGCGAATGACGGAGCTGACCGAGAAGTTCGGCCTGACGCGCGAGGACCTGAACATCGACCTAGGCCCGCTCGGCCCCCTCCTCGGCGACTAAGGCGGACGGCGCCAGCTCGCTTCCGGCCGTCAGCCCTTCGTCTTGATATCCCGAGGGCAGCCACATGTCCCGCAATGCCATATGTGGCACGTCGTGCAGGCAATCAGGTTGTGCATGATTCCGCAGATTCCCAAGTCTTAACGAACTTACGTGCAACGCCGGCGAGCGCCTGCTCATTCCGGCTCCACCGCCCGAGCGGCGCTCCGCGGAGAGCCAGCGATGGGTTAGCGGATTACCAGGGCTAGCACGCCGCCCAGGGTGGCGACGCCGGCGATCAGCCAGGTGATGTAGTCGTTGATGACACCGCTCTGGAAGCGGCGGATGGCGACGGTCAGGCCGGCGCCGGGCTCGTAGCCGCGGCGGAGCAGTGGCAGGCGGCGCCAGTACAGCGCCGTCGCGGCGAGCACCGCCGCGCCGAGCACCGTGCACAGCGCGGTGACCACGGAGGCAACGGTCACGTCCGCGGGGACCGTCAGGTGCAGTGGCACGGCGCGGGTGACGCGGGCGCCAGTGAGCACGGTGGCGATGTACGCGGGCTGGTCCTGGAACCTGGCGGCCGCCGCCTCCAGTCCTGCGGCGATCTTCGGCGCCATGGCGGCGATGCCGGCGGCCAGCCCGAGCGCCGCCAGCGCGGCGGCCGGGACGAGCATCGACAGCGGCGTCCGCTGCCGCGCTTCGTCCGTCTCTCCCGTCTCCTCGTTCGCCTCGGCGGCCATTCGCGGGTCCTCTCCCGGCGGGTCGCCGAGCCCGTAGAACACGCCGCCCGCGACCCGCAGCACCGCGCCGCCGACGAGGATGCCGCAGACCAGGAAGATGGCGGTCAGCCACGGCGCGGCCGCGCTGTCCTCGATCCAGCCCTTGCCGAGGAACGTGCCGAACGGCGGCAGGTCGGCCAGCCCGAGGGCAGCCGCGGTGAAGATGATGCCGGTGACCGGCAGCCGCCTGCCGCGGCCGTGCAGCCGGGTCTCGTTCACCGAGCGCAGCCGGTGCAGCACGATGCCCACGCAGAGGAACAGCGCGGCCTTGACGAACGCGTGGCCGGCCACGTACAGCGCGGTGCCCGCCAGGCCGAGCGGCGTCAGCAGCGCGAACCCGGCGAGGAACATCCCGGCGTGGCTGATCGT